>CANHUG010000132.1 GCA_947462995.1 Verrucomicrobiales bacterium
GCCCCGCCGCACCGCAGCCGCACCGGCTTCGTCTCAATCCCCCCAGTCTCCCGCCACCACTGATCATAAAGCCCATTCATCTCTTTAACCCGCTCAGGCCAGCGCTCGCTCACCGCCGTCCGCTGCCCCGGATCACTCCGCAAATCATACAACGCGTCGCCATTCACCAGCGCCCAACCCGGCATCAGCAACGCCGTCCGCCTCCAGCGCTGCGGCACCGGCACGTCCTGCGCCTCCACCACCAGAAACGGCCTCGGTCCCTCACTCGCCCCACCCCGCAGCAACTTCGCAAGGCTCCCCCCACCCTGCCACTTCCAACCCGCCGCCTCCGCCACCGTCGGTGCCAGCTCCATCATCGATGCCAACGCCCCTTCCCGCGTCCCCGCCCGCACTCCATCCGGCCATCTCCACAGGCACGGCACCAAGTGCCCGCCCTGCCACGCCTCACCACGTCGCCCGCGTCTGCCCCCTCCAAACTCAACCTCCTCCTTCCCATCCTTCTCCACACTCCCACTCCCACTCCCCGTCGCCGTCAGCGCCGTCACCACCATCAACGTACTCCGCCCCAACCCCAGCCCGCTCACATGATCCCATAAATCCCCCACCATCCCGTCCACCACACTCATCGGAGCCTCAGGCGGACTCACCACACAAAAAAACGGCTTCTCCACATTCCGCCCGATAAAATCCTGCGCCTCCGCAAAACACGCTGCCGCCAACCCGCCCTTCCGACGCTCCCGCCGCCCGTCCACCAGCCACCACGCATTCTCCAAACCGTTGTCCCACGCGTCCCCAATCGACCCCGGACTCCCTCCACCATGCGTGCACACCCTGACAAATCCATGATCCTGCGGCCGGCACGGTGCCGCATCCCCAAGTCCCCACGTCCCTACCCACGCCGTCACCACACCCGCCTCACGCGCCGCCTCCGCCAGGGTCCGCACCCCACCGCCAAACAAGTGCCGCCCGCCTCCATCCGCCCATACACCGGATCGTCTCGGCTCCTCACCCGTCAGCACCGCCACCAATGCAGGCGCAGCCAGCGGCTCGGTGTGAAAATCCGTCAGCTGCACCGAATCCCGCGCCATCCGATCCATCCTCGGTGTCGCCGCCCCAGGATTGCCAGATGCCCCCCACTGCTCCGCCCCAGCCCCGCGCAGCAACACCAGCACCACACGACTCACCCCGCCCTCACCAGCCATGGACGGCACCACCGCTGCCGCGGAAATCAGTATCAGCAATCGAATCAGCATGCACCGACGCATGCGCCGCCACCCTGACAGACGCAAGCGCGATACCATCTCCCGCAACCCTCAGCGATCCTTCGCCGGGATGTTGTTCAGCGTGTAATATGCCTCGCGGTGCAGCAGCGGATTGCCCGCCGCATTCCGCACGCCATCCGCATGCAGCAGATGCACATGCCCCTTCACAAGGCCTTCAATCCTCAGCCGCACCGACTTCCCGTCAGCCGCCACTTCCGCCTTCTTCACCACAGGCTTCGTCTGATCAACTTCCGGCCCGCCATACTCACCGCGGAACGCCCACGTCCACGCATCCATCGTCCACGACTCCGCCTTCCCAGCCGTCGCCGCATCCACTGGCTCCGTAAACGTCACCGTGAACCCGTCCGGCTGCGCCCGCATCTCATGCATCTCAAACGGCACCTTCCCAGTCCACACCACTCGGTCCAAGCTCCACGGCTTCCCGCCGCGCGCACCCCATCCCCGATCACTCCCACCCGCAAAGAAATGCCCCTTCGGCGACTGCACCATCCCGATCAGCCCCGAACCGAAGCCCTCACGGAACATGAACACCGCGCCTTGATACAATCCGTCGATCTTCTCCAGATACACGCGCTCAATGTTGCTGTAGCACTGCTCCGCCACAAACATCTGGTTCTGAAACGGCCCGAACTTGCCCCCGGATAGATCCGTCACAATCGCCGTCGGACTCTGTCCAACCCGGCTGTGCGGCAGCATCACCGCCGGCGGCACCAGCAGCGGATTCCGCTCCCGCTCCTTCACCATCCGGCCATTATCAATCGGCTCAATCGGCTTGTCCTTCAAGTTAGGAGCCTGCTCATACCACTTCAATCCCCCCGGATGCCCCTGGAATGACCCGGGCTTCAGCCACTTCAGCGAACTCGATCCATTCCACGGCCCCTGGTTGTCCGTGTAAAACACATCACCCTCCGCATTGAACCCGATCCCCCCCGGACTCCGGATCCCCGAACACGTCGGAATCGTCTTCCCATCCGGCGTAATCCTCAACGCCCACCCGCGGAACGGATCATCACTCCCGAACGATCCCGTCAGACACAGCACGGTCCAGAAATTCCCCTCGCGGTCCGGCTTCGACCCGAACGCATACTCATGATAGTCCCCGTTCAATCCCCACGCGTCAGACACCGTCTCGAACACATCCGCCCGGCCGTCGCCATCCTCATCCTTCACCCGCGTCATCTCCGGCCGCTGCTGCACATAAAGCCACCCGTCCTTCCACGACGCCCCCAGCGCCTCGTGCAGGCCCTGAGCATAAAGATTCACCTTCGCCCCGCTGATGTCCTCCGCCTCCGCTCCAGTAATCCGGTAAACCTCACCCCGCCGCGTCGTCGCATACACGGTCCCGTCCGGAGCCACTTCCAATCCGCCCGTCTCCAGCGCGAAATTCTCCGGATTCGGAATCGGCTGAATCTGATAGTAATCGGATTCCTTCGGCTCCGCCGCCGCAGCCGCGACAGCACTCGCAATTAGTGAAAAAACAATGCGTTGCATGATCTTGTAATGTGTCAGCGGTTGAGCCATTCCATCGAAACCGTTACCTTGCCCGCACCGTTCACCAGCGCCGGCTGAACAATCAGTTCACCCCCGTTCCGCAGCAGCACACTGCCGCCCTCCACCCCTATCTTCACCGCCCCGTTCAATACCCACTTGCCCGCATCCTCCTTGAACGATCCCGCCGCCAACCGCAGATGCAGATCCGCAGGCGCATGCGCCAAAGTCAGCGTCCGCGTCAGCCGCTCGTCCGATGTCTTGTAGTCCCCCGCCGGATCAATCCGGTCCGTCACCAACGCCTCTCCCATCCGGTACCGGAAGGTCGGAAACCGCTTCGCATCCAGCTGATAACCCAGAAACTGAATTCCCTCCGCCCGCGGCGCTCCCTCAGGCCACGCCGCCGTCGAATCATTCAACTGCGCCAGCCCGACACGATCCCCCGTCAGCTGCACCGTCCCAAAACCCAGCGGCTGAATCTCCCCAGCCCCTCGATCCGTCCAATGCTGCCGCGCATCCAGAAACGCCCCGCGCCAGATCAGCGGCAGGCTGAAACGCCCCGCATCAAACACCACATTCACCCCGTTAGGATATCCCACCGCAATCCCCCGCGGACTCGCCCCGGCAATGAAGTTCCGGTAAATCAGCGCCTCTCCATCCTTCGGAATCAGCGCCATCCCCGGCTCCTGCCGCTGCCCACCGTCATCGCCACCCGTCCTCCGGCTAGGATGAATCGACTTCGACAACGCCGTCTCCGAAAACTTCGGACCAGACCACGCCAGATAAAGTTCCTCCTGCCCAGCACCCTCGAAATACTCCAACCGCACCCGGTGCGGACCCTTCTTCAGCGCCACGCCCTCATTCCGAATGTCGTTCGAAGGATGGATCCCATTGTGATCAATCACCTGCTTCCCATCAACAAACAGCCGCGACCCATCATCGCTCGCCAGCAGAAACCGGTAGTTCCCATCCTCAGGTGCCGTCACCGTCCCCTCGAACACCAGCCCGAAATGCTCGGTCATCCCTTCCAGCTGGATGTCCACCAGCTTGGCAGGCAGCGGCCCCTCACGGTGCGGCTTCAGTTTGCTGAAATCCGGCAACTCGTTCCAATCACCCAGATAAAGGCGGAACGACACGTCATCAAATCCAGGCCCCGCCGCCGCCACCCGCAACTGCCCGTTCATCGCCATCGCATGCCCCGGAAACGTGCACACATACGGATAAATCCCCGGCTCATCCGGCACCTTCAGCACCATCTCCTCAGTCTTGTGCGCCTCCACCAGCTTCGAATGCGCCCAGATCCGAGGATGATCCTTCGGAATCCAGCCCATCTCCATCCCCTTCTCCGCCAGCTTCCACGCATCCAAAGCCACTCCCATCCCTTTATCATTCTCCCCAGCCAGCGGCCGGCAGAACACGATATTGTGCGGCATCTCATCGTTGTTCCGGAACACCAGCTTGATCTGCGACCCAGGCTTCGCCGTAATCACCGGCCGATCATACTTCATCTGCCCCGCAGGTGTCGCAATCTCCACCACCGGAAGATCATCGGCCCGCACCACGGCAGCACCCGCAGCAAGAAGTGAAAGAGATAACTGGGAAAGTCTCATGAACCCGGGCCGAAACGTCAGGCCACACACGTATATTTCACGACCCCCATGAAAATCCACGCCTTCTCCCACTCCCAATGGCTCCCCGCCTCCCACGCCGAAATCTGGGCCTTCTTCTCGGACGCCCGCAATCTCGCCTCCATGACACCCCCCAACTCAGGCTTCCAAGCCGGCCCATGCGACGGCCCAGTTCGCCCGGGACAAATCATCGTCCACCAGCTCCGCCCCATCCCGTGGCTCCCCTTCCTCCAGTCCACATGGGTCACCGAAATCACCCACGTGGACGCTCCCCACGAATTCATCGACGCCGCCCCCCATAGCCCCTTCGCCTTCTGGCGTCACCGCCACCGCTTCCTCCCCGAAAACAACGGGGTCCTCGTCATCGACGAGGTCCACTGGGCACTCCCACTCGACCCCTTCAGCCGGATCGCCGCCCCCTTCGCAGCATCCCAACTCCGCCAGCTCTTCGCCTACCGCAAACAATGCCTCGACACACGCTTCCCCTCAGCCGGACCAGCCGCCTGACTCTACCCCCCCCGGCATGCACACACCCTCCGTAACTATCACTCCTCAGCCGCAGGCCGTACCGGCCGCCCGCCTTCGCTAGGACCCGCCCCGCCAGCTCCCGGCCGTCCTCCTGCTCCCGCTCCCGGCCGCCCCTGCCCGCCACCCGGCTGCCCACCACCACCTCCCGGCGCCCGCATCGGCCGCATCTCCTCGTCCGACAACTCGCCGTCCCCATCCTTGTCCAGCGCCTTCAGAGACGCCGTCGCCTTCGCCCTCTCCTCAGGATCAATCTTCCCATCCCGATTCAAATCCAGCGCCCCGATCACCGGCATCACCATCCGGCGTTCACCGCCCGCCCCACCTCCACCCGCATCGCCCTGCGGAACGCCTCCGCGCCCTTCCCCCGCCGGCGGTCCCTGCGGCCTCGGTCCCCCCTCCGACCCTCCCGCTTCCCCATGCGGCCGCGGCCGGAATTCCTCTTCGTCAATCTTCCCGTCCCCATTGCCATCCAAGGTCTTCAGCGACGCCACCGCCGCCGCAATCTCCTTCTCATCAATCAGATGATCGTGATTCAAATCCAGCGCCTCCAGCAACGGCATCATCGGCGGCGGCCCCTGCGGCCGTCCCTCCTCACCTGAAAACTCAGTTCGACCCTCCGGCCTTCCCTCCGGCCCCTCCCCGCGTGGACGTGGACCAGGTTCCTGTGCAGCAAGCGGCAGAACAACAAACAACGGGAGCAGATGGCGTTTCATAGGTTTGATAGTTGTATGACCTTCTCAGGGTGTCTCGAAACAGTAAAGCGTCGTGTCCGACCGCATCAGCAGCTGCTTCCCCACAATCGCAGGCGTCCCATTGCACTGCGACGCATCCGTCTCAATCCGGTTGTGCGCTAGCAGCCTGAACTCAGGCTCGGCCGCAAACACAAAAGTCCCGCCCAGCCGGCTCACCGCATAAATCCGCCCCTTCGCACTCACCGCCGACGCATAAAACGGCTTCCCGCCCCGCCCCGTCGACGCCGCCCCCGGCAGTCGCTCCCGGAATATCAACTTCCCGTCCGCCGCATCCAGACACACCGCAAATCCCGCATCGCTCGCCGCATACAATCGCCCTCCCAGCAGCACCGGCGTCGGCACATACGACGCATTCTTCGACTCCCAGACCAGCGCCTTCGCCGTCATATCCCCCTTCCCTCCCCCGCGCACTGCCACCGCACCCAACCCGGGAAACCCGCCATTCGCATACAGCACCCCGCCCCCACTAACAAGGCTCGGCGAAATGTTCCCGCTCAAACCGGTCCCCGCATACCACCGCAGCTTCCCAGTCTCCGGATTCATCCCCCAGATCTCCCCAGGCACCGCCAGCACCAGATCCCGTCTCCCCTCCGCCTCGAAACTCAGCGGTGTCCCATAACACAACTCCAGCGAATCCGCCTCCGCCTTCCACACTTCCCGGCCCGTCTTCTTGTCCAAAGCCCGGATACTCCGGCTCTCCTCCGACGCATTCACTATCACGCGGTCCCCATCCAGCATCACGCTCGCCGCCGATCCCCACCGCCGGTTGCCCGACTCCTTCCCCACATTCACCCGCCACAATTCCTTCCCCTCGAAATCATACGCCAGCACTCCCGTCTTCCCGTAAAACACATACACGCGCTCCCCATCCGTCGCCGGCGTGCTGCTCGCATACCCATGCTCTGTTAGGTAACCACTGTACGGATCCTCCGGCATCTCCGCCGCCACCGCCCTCTCCCACTTCACCTTGCCCGTCCCCCGGTCCACACAAACCAAGTGCCGCTTCAACCCCGCCAGATCACCCCCGCTCCCTTCCCCCACTCCAGAAAAACACGTCACAAATACCAACTCGCCCCACACAATCGGACTCGACGACCCAGGCCCCGGCATCGCCGTCTTCCACTTCAGATTCTCCTTATCACTCCACGTCACCGGTGGATCCCCGTCCGCCGCCACCCCGCTCCCGTCCGCACCCCGAAACCTCGACCACTCCGCCCCCATCCCCATCAGCGGCAACCCCAGCACCATTCCAGCCACCCCCGCCAGCATCCTGACAGATCTCTTCGGCACGCACAGCTTCATCATCCCGCACCTTCCGCCCGCCATGTAAATCCCCTGTGTGCCCCGACCCTCCGATTTGTAAAGGCTCCGTAAAGCCCACGCTCACTCCTCCCTTCCTTCACCTCCCCCGAAATCCCACGTCTTCCGCCGCGCCGGACGAATCGCCCGCCGCCCGCCCCTCGCCTTCCGCAACGGCTCGAACACCTGCTCCGCTCCCGCCACATAGATATCCGCAATCAGCGCCAGCAGTTGCCCCAGCTTCCCCGCCGGAAACCCCTTCTGCTTGAACCACAGCACATAGTCCGGCGGCAGATCATGCAGCGGCATCCCGAACGGCGGATAATGCTTCGGCCCGTACTTCCCGAACGGCATGTGCCAGCGCCCGATCAACTCCAGGGCCGCCGCCAGATCCGCCCGCCAGTCCGGCAGCGGATCATGATCCTCAGGTTCCTCATTCATCACACAGGCACCCCGCAATCATTCACCCCCCGGCCCCGGCAGCCATCCTAACGCCGCCGCCAGATACCACACTCCCCCCGCCGCAATCACCAGCGACCCCCACCGCAGCACCCCTTGCCGGAATCGCTCCTGCCCCAGATCCCGCCCGATCTTCAGCACCCCGGACAACGGAGCCACCACACACAAATGCCCGATCTCCACACCCACACAGAACGCCGCAATCGCCCACCCCGCCGCACCCGCCGGCAAATCCTTCAGATTCTCCAGCAGCGCCCCGCCCAACCCCATCCCGTGCACTAACCCGAACACAAACGCCACCCCCAATCGCCGCGCCGTCAGATGCGCATCCCGCCTCAACATGTTCTCCAGCGCCACCACCACAATGCTCCCCGCAATCACCGGCTCCACAATCGACGGCGGCAACACCGGCGCTCCCCTCAACGCCGTCCACGTCACCGTGATCGAATGCGCCACCGTAAACACCCCGATCACCTTGAACACTTCCCAGAAACTGCTCAGCGCCAGCACCAGCGCCGCCGCAAACAGCAAATGATCCCAACCCTCAAGCACGTGATGCACGCCGTGATTCAGAAAACTGCCAATGCTGCTCCAGTCCATGATTGTCGTCGGTTGTTGTTAACTGCCCCGACTCAACACCGCACCTCCGCTCTCCGCCAAAGCAAATTTCAACCAGTCACCCCAGCAAGCCGCAGCATGATCCACAACGCCTCCACCCCCGCCGCCAGCGCCACCACCTGCCGCACCGCCCGCGGCCCCGGCGCATCACCCCCAAGTCTCCGCTGCAGCACCACACCCAATCCCGCCGCCACCAGCGCCGCCACCAGCACCCCAGCCAGCCACGGCTTCCCTCCTACCGCCGGCACCACACCCCCCAGCGCCACCCCGAACAACATCGCACCCACCACCACCAGCACCGCCCGCCGGTTCTGCCCCGCTCCACCCCCATAAAGCAAATCCATCGCCAGCAACGCCGTCGCCGCCCCGCACGCAAACGCCGGAAACGGCATCGCCAACCCCGTCCGCGTCACCGTCACCAACAGAAACGACACCAGCCATACCACCGCCACCACCTGATAAAACCGCAGGCTCAGCACGCCCGTACCCATCCCCGCCAGCAGCGCCCACAACACCACCAGCAACGCCCACTGCGCCCGCGACTTCTCCGGAGCCTGCTCCAGCCGCACCACCCCTCCTCCCGCCGCGCGCGCCTCCGCTCCCAGCCCGGTCGAAAAACTCACCGGTTTCCCGCGATAAAGCGCCCCCAGTTGCGGCACCGCTCCCTTCGGCCCAAACCGGTACGCATAACTGAAATCCCACGGCACCCCGGGAGCCGACGGAAATTCCTCACACATCCGGTGCATCACCGTCACCGTCACCGTCTCCGGCGCACTCGCCAGCACGTACCTCACATGAACATTGAAATGCGCCCGGTCCGGACCCTCCAGTCCCTTCCCGATCACTTTCGGCGGGTCCACCTTCACCACCTCCCCCTTCAACTCCTTCCCGTCCGCCTTGAAACTCAAATGCTCCAGCAGATACGGCAGATGCTTTGGAGCCAGATCCAGCGCCAGATCGTAATCCACCATGCCATCGGTGTCCTGCGGCAACCCCTGCACCACAATCAACTCCCTCACCGACATATCCACCCGCACCTCCAGCGCCTCCGCCGTGAACTCAATCCACATCGGGTTCTGCAGAATCGGATGCGCCCACCCAGGCAGCACCCCAATCATCAATAGGCTCAACAGTCGGCAAAGTCTCATCTCGGTAAATCAGTACGCCCCACCACTGCCGGTCTCCCACCCACGGGTCAACCCC
>CANHUG010000133.1 GCA_947462995.1 Verrucomicrobiales bacterium
GTGAGGGCGGCGCGGATGAGTTCGATGGGGATGGCGTTCTGGGCGAGGACGGCGTCGTGGAAGTCGCGCTGGGACATGGTGCCGGAGGTGACGAGGTCCTTGTGGAGGGCGCGGAGCTGGAGCCCGCCGAGCATGTAGGCGGCCTGGTAGAGTGGGCCGTAGGAGCCGCCGATGTAGCGGCGGACCTCGCTGGTGGCGCCGGATTTTTCGTGGCCGACGCGATCGGTGAGGAACGTGATCATTTCGTCAGGAGACATGGTGCCGAGATGGAAGCGGAGGGAGACGATGATGCGGGCGCAGCGGTGCATGCGCCAGAAGAGCATGCCGGCGCGGTCTTCCGGGGAGTCGGCGTAGTTGAGGTCCCAGAAGAGCATTTCCCAGTGGAGGGCCCAGCCTTCGACGTAGAATGGGGTGTAGAAGAGTGAGCGCCATGTGCGGTTTCTGGCGGAGGCGAAGCGCTGGAGGTGGTGGCCGGGGATGAGTTCGTGTGGGGTGACGATGCGCATGAAGTGGCGGTTATTGCCGCGCATGGAGGCGATTTTGTCGTCGTGGGGCATGGAGTCGGTGGGGTAGGCGACGCGCATGGCGGGTTGTCCGTAGACGGCGTAGGGCATGGTTTTCTGGCCGTCTGGCGGGATCATTTCGAGACGCCAGACTTCTTCGGCGAATGGGGGGATGGAGACGAGATTGTGTTGTTTGAGGAAGTTGATGGAGCGGTTGGCTTCGGCGACGGCGAGGGCTGGCTGGCCGCCTGGGGGGACGTGGGCGAGTTTGATTTTTTCGATGGCTCCTTTGGGGGTGGTGCCCATGGCGGTGGCGGCGGCGGCGAGTTGGGATTCGCACCATGCGAACTCGCGGTTGGCGATTTCGATGAGTTCCTCTGGGGAGTAGGGGATCATTTCGTGGGCGAGGCCTGCGGTGAGGGCGGCGGTGCCGATGGGGTCGCCGACGAGCGGGTCATCGGCGTTGCCTTTTTGTGAGGCGAGGTCTTCGCGGAGGAATTTGGCGTGGGATTCGAGGGTGTCGCGGAGGGAGGAGTAGGGTTGGCGGACCCACCATGAGAAGTCGGGCTGGAAGCCGTCGTGGAAGCGGAACCATGCTTCGAGGGATTCGCGGATGGCGTCGGTGGCGGCGGCGGCGCGGAGGGCGGTGGAGGGGGAAACGGGCGGGGATTCCTTGCGATCGGTGGCGGCTTTGCGTTCAGCGGTGAGGGCGTCGCGGAGGGTTTTGAGAGGAGCGGAGAGAGTGGCCAGGGCGGCGGCGGAGGATTCGGGGTCGGCGCTGGTGCGCTGGAGTCGGGCGGTGGCGAGTTGCTGGATGGGTTTACGGAAGGGGAGGAGCCGTTCCATTTGTGTCAGGCGCTGGCGAGCGAGGGAGGATTCGGCGGATTCGTGGCGGAGGTGAGCGCGGAGGAGATGCCAGTCGATTTTGTCGTCGCTGGAGAGGGAGTCCCATGGGAGGGCGTCGAGCCTAGCGAGCCAGTCGCGGGTGAGTTGGTCTTCGCGGTCGGCGAGGGTTTCGGACCATGGGATGGGGAAGGATTCGCGGACGCTCTGGGCGTCGGCGCGGTATTCTGAGATGAGGTCCGGGAGGGCGGCGTGGAGGTGTGAGGAAGCCGCGAGGGAGACGAGGGTGAGAAAGAGAGAGAGCGGGCGCATGGGAGAGGAGTAGGTGGCGTGGCGAGGAGGAGCGAGGGGAAAAGGGCGGGGAGCGGGCGGGCAGCAGAAGGCCCGACAGCGGCGGGCGCGGTCGGGCCTTTTGAGAGGAGAGAGCGTGGTGGTTTAGGAACCGCTGTGTTTGAGGAGGAAGTCGGTGCTGCGCTGATTGAAGCCGTCGAGGCATTCCCAGTGGAAGGCGTGGCCTGCGTTGTCGAAGAGGTGGAGTTCTGCGTTGGGGATGTGGGCGGCGAGTTCTTCGCCCATCCAGCGCGGGGTGAAGATGTCGTTTTTGCCGCCGATGACGAGGCAGGGGGCTTTGATGCTGGGGAGGTCAGCGAGGACGTTGTGGGAGATGCAGGCGTCGGCTTGTCCTTCGAGGGCGTGGAGAGGTTGCGGGGCTGGGTTGCCTGCGGCGTCGAGGAGCCCCTGGGCGAGGCCTTTGGCGGCTTCGTCGTTATCCCAGAAAGGCTTGGTGAAGATGAGGAGCTGGACGTAGCGCATCATGTCTTCGGGGCGGAGGTGAGCCTTGATGGCTTTGAGGTGTTCGAAGATGGATTTGCCGTAGTTGTCGAGTCGGGCCCATGTGCACATGAGGACGGCGCTTTTGACTTTATCGGGGTGCCGGAGGGCGAGTTGCTGGGCGATGATACCGCCCATGGAGCAGCCGACGATGTGGGCTTTTTTGATGCCGAGGGCGTCCATGAGACCTGCGTAGTCGTCGGCCATCATGGCGCTGGAGTAGGGACCGGCGGGTTTATCGGAGAGACCGACGCCGCGGTTGTCGCCGAGGATGCAGCGGAAGTGTTTTTCCCAGACGGAGGCGTGGGCTTCCCAGACGCCGCCTGGGGCGGTGATGCCCATGATGCAGATGACGGGTTCGCCGGAACCGCGTTCTTCATAGTGCATTTCGATACCGTTGGTTTTGACAGAGGGCATGGGAGTGGGAGTTGGGGGGTGAAGGAAGAGGTGCCTGTTGTAGCCAGGCGGGGGCGTGATGCCAGTGATTTGTTGCGGATTGCGGGTACGGAGAGGGGGGCAGGGGAATGCGGGTAGGGAGAGGGGGAGAGGCAGGGGAATGGGGGGCAGGGGAATGCGGGTGGGGAGAGGAGGAGGCAGGGGAATGGGTGGCAGGGGAATGCGGGTGGGGTGATTACGTGGATCTGGGGTTTGCTGGGGTTGATGGTTGGGGGGTTGGCTGGCAGAGGAGGGGTATGAAGCGACGAATGGATGTAACGGGTCGGGTGATGGTGTTGATGGGGTTGATGGCTGGGTGGGTGTGGGCTGGGCCGATTCGTGTGGTGGTGTCGGTGGATGATGCGGGGTTTGGGGAGGCGATGGTTGGGGCGTTGAGGGCGGGCGGGGTGGATGCGAGGGTGGAGGCGCTGGGGGATGTGGATCCGGGGGCGGTGGACGTGTGGTTGGTGGAGCGGCGGGAGTTTGAGGGAGTGCCGGAGCGGACGAGGGAGGCGATGCGGGTACTGGCGGGGCGCGGGGGTGGGTTGGTGGCGGTGCATGGGGCGGTGGCGGCGGGCGATGCGGCGTTCGGGCGGGCGATGTTTGGCGGGGCTTGGGGAGAGGGGAGCCGGAGGTTCGGGAGTCGGATGATGCTGTATTTCCGGCCGGATGGGGGAGCGGTGGGAGCGGGGGTGTCGTCTTTTGATGTGGATGACGAGACGGTGTATGATCTTGAGATGGAGGGTGGGGTGATGGTGCTGGGGTCGGCGTTTACGCCGAAGGTGACGAATGCGCGGAATGCGGAGCGAGCGGCGGCGGAGGCGAAGCGTACGGGGAGTGAGCGGGCGTCGGTTTATGATATTCAGCCGCAGTGGTGGACGTGGGAGGGAGAGCGGCATCGGGCGGTGGTTTGTCTGCAGGGATCGGAGACGACCTTGAGGCATGCGGGTGTCAGGGCGCTGCTGTTGAGGTCGGTGGCGTGGGCGGGGAGGATGGAGGATGTGGATGCGCTGCTGCCGGCGGGGGCGGCGGAGGTGCTGCGATATCCTGAGGGAGGGCCGTTGCGGCCGGGGGAGTCGGTCAAGGCGATGGAGTTGGCGGAGGGATTTCGTGCGGAGGTGGTGGCGGCGGAGCCGCTGATTGCGAAGCCGGTGGCGGTGCAGTGGGATGCGCGGGGGCGGATGTGGGTGGCGGAGACGCCGGAGTATCCTAACGGACGTCGGCCGTATAGTGGCGAGGCGTGGAAGGACACGGGATCGCTGGTGCCCGGGGCGTATGATCGTGCGGCGCGGGACAGCCTGAGTATTCTGGAGGATGGCGACGGAGACGGAGTGTTTGACGGGAAGCGGGTGTGGTACAGCGGGATTGAGCTGGCGTGCGGGTTCTGTTTTCACCGGGACGGGGTGATAGCGGTGAATTACCCTGACATTTCATGGATCCGGGACAAGGATGGCGACGGGCGAGCGGAGACGGTGGAGCCGTTGTTCGGGAACGTGCCGTTTCCGAATCATTTTGTGCTGAATCACCTGATCGTGTCGCCGGACGGCTGGGTTTATGCGTCGAGCGGGACGCGGTGGGAGCCGACGCGGCCGGGGGAGAAGATTCCGATGGCGAGCCTTGCGCCGGGGATGATCCGGTTTCGGGCGGACGGGAGTGCGATTGAGCAGGTGGCGTCGGTGGGCGGAAATTCGTTCGGGTTGGAAGTGACGAGTGATCTGGAGAGTTTTCTGGGGATGGCGACGAGTGGGAATCCGCTGCAGCATCTGGTGTTGCCGGAGTGGGTGGTGGCGAAGGCGGCGGGGATGAAGGCTGGGACGATGAGTTCGGTGAATCCGGGGCGTGCGGTGGAGCGGAAGGATCTTCCGGAGCGGGCACCATTGATGCAGATAGGGGGAGTGGGGCATTACAGTGCGGCGTGTGCGTCGATGGTTTATGAGGGCGGGGCTTGGCCTGACGAGTGGGCGGGAACGATCTGGTGCACCGAGCCCATTCTTGATGTGGTTCATGGCGAGAAGCTGCGGGCGAAGGGAGCGAGTTATGCGGGCGAGCCGATGGTTAGTGGGGGCGAATGGATGCGGTCGCGGGACTACTGGTTTTGTCCGGTGGATGTGGCGACGGGGCCTGATGGGGCGATGTATGTGCTGGATTTCTATACGCCGGTGGTGGCGCACAATGACACGCGGGGGCCGGCGCATGGGAAGGCCGGGGCGTCGATCCGGCCGGATCGCGAGCATTATTTCGGGCGGATCATTCGGGTGCAGCACGAGAGGGCGAAGGAGTGGCGCGTGCCGGATTTGAGCGTGATGGATGAGGCGGGATTGGTGAGGGAGTTCGGGCATCCGAACCGGTGGGTGAGGTTCACGGCGATGCAGCAGTTGATGGAGCGAGGAGATGCGGGGGATTTTGTGAGGGAGCTGGAGGCGGTGTTGCGCGGGGGGCGGGTGGAGGCGCGGGTCCTGGCGGTGTGGGCGCTGCAGCGACTGGGGAAGTTGAGTGAGGGGATGCTGGCGGAAGTGCTGCGGGATTCCGAGGCGGCGGTGAGGAAGAACGGGTTGCTGGCGGCGGAGGCTGGGCGCGTGCGGTTGAGCCGGGAGCAGAGCGAGCGGGCGTTGCGGGATGGGGATGTGAGGGTTCGGCTGGCGGGGTTGCGGGCGCTGGCGGCGGCGGGGTTGGATGATGAGAGCGGGGCGGTGCTGACGGCGGTGCAGGGGACATTTGACGATCCGTGGCTGCGGGCGGCGGCCGCGGCGGCTGCTTCGACGAATCCGGGATTGCAGCTGGGAGCGGCGCTGGCGGCGGGCGGGGAGGCGGATGAGGCGATGGTTGGGTTGGTGCGGTCGCTGGCGCAGGGAGTGTCGGAGCGGGGGGATGCGGGGGCGGCGGCGGTGGTGGTGCGGGCGGCGGGAGGGTCGCCGCGGCTGGGAGCGGTGGCGTTGCGGGCGATGGTGGGGGAGGTGCCGCCGCGGGGTCCAGCGGTGACTGGTGAGGTGATGGAGTCGCTGAGGGGATTGCTGGTTTCGGGGGACATGCTTCTGGCGGCGGGGGCGTTGCCGGTGGCGGAGATGTGGGATGCGGATGGTGTGTTAGGGAATGAACGGGTGATGCTGCGGGAGCGCTTGAGGAAGGTGTCGGCGGATGGTGCGGAGCGATTGGAGACGAGAGTGGCGGCGGTGGAGGCGCTGGTGGCGGTGCGGCGGATGGAGCCGCGGGTGATGGAGGAACTGGCGGCGCTGCAGGGTCGGGCGCAGCCGGAGGTTTTCCGGGAGGCATTGACGAATGCGCTGCTGGCGAGTGGTGACGATGCGGCGGCGGCGGGGTTGATGCGGGTGTTGCCGGGGCTTGGGGCGACGGCGCGGGACACGGTGATTGCGGGATTGATGAAGCGGGCGGGGTGGGCTGGACTGCTGCTGGAGGCGCTCGAATCGGGGCAGGTTAGTGTGGGTTTACTGAGTCCGACGCAGCGGTCGAGGTTGATGGGGCATCCTGATGCGGCGACGGCGGAGCGAGCGAAGCGGGTGTTGGCGAAGCTGGGGAGCGGGTCGAGTGCGGCGAAGGACGAAGTGATTGCGCGGTTGCTGCCGGAGGTGGTGCGGCCCGGTGATCCGGTTAGAGGGAAGGCGCAGTTCGGGGTTTGTGCGGCGTGTCACCGGTTGGGCGGTGAGGGGCACGTTTTTGGACCGGCGCTGGACGGGATGGGGCGGCATCCGGTGGCGGATCTGCTGGTGCATGTGGTGGATCCGAACCGGTCGGTGGATGACGAGCACCGGACCGTGCAGATCACGATGAAGGACGGGACGCAATACAGTGCGTTGGTGGCGGGGGAGAACGAGAGTGTGCTGACGATCCGTCAGCCGGGAGGAGTGGTGCTGGAGTTGCGGAAGGAGGAGATTGCGGGGCGGCGGGTGGTGGCGGAGTCGCTGATGCCGGAGGGACTGGAGGCGCTGGGGGCGGAGGTGTTGCGGGATATTTTTGCGTATCTGCAGAGTGCGGCGGGGAGTGGTGGGGCGAGTGAGGAAAGCGGGAAGTACCGGGTGCTGGATTTGTCAGGGTTGTTTACGGCGGACAACCGGATGGGATTGTACAGTTCGCAGGCGAACCGTGACAATAATCTGCCGTTTGTGCGGTTAGGGCGGGTGACGGCGAATGGGGTTCCGTTCGAGATAGCGGATCCGGCGGTGGAGCGGGACGGGAAGACCCTGATTGTGCTACGGGCGGACCGGGTGGGGACGCATGCGGCGGAGTATCCGGTGAAGGTGGAGATACCGGTGGGGTTGGCGGTGTCGCGGCTGCATTTTCTGGGTGGCGTGGGCGGATGGGGCGGGCAGGCGGGGGCTAATGTGCCGGCGATGAAAGTGACGCTGCATCATGCGGGCGGGGCGGAGCAGACGGTGATGCTGCGGGCCGGGCATGAGTTTGCGGATTATGTGAGGCGACTGGATGTGCCGGGGTCGGTGTTTGCGGAGGGGATTGTGAAGGGCAGGCAGGTGAGGACTTTTGGGATTCGGGTGGAGCGAGGAGAAGTGCTGGAGAAGGTGGTGCTGGAGAGCCCGATGAGCCGGGTGGCGGCGACGACGGTGGCGGTGACGGCGGAGTTGCGGGAGGGAGCGGTGGTGGTGCCGGACGGGGAGCGGAAGCGGGAGGTGCCGGTTGCGCCGGTGGTGCCTGCGCCTGCGCCTTTGCCCGCGCCTGCTGCTGCGGGTGGTGGTGTTGATGATCCTCGGAGCACGGTGGCGACGGGGCAGCGGTTTGGGGAGGAGCGGGGGCGGCTACGTGTGTTGCTAGCGGGAGCGGGCGGGGCGCATGATTTTCCGCGGTATTTTCTGAAGGCGGACGGGGCGATGCTGAAGGCTGATGGGGGTTGCGACGTGGTGGCGACGCCGAATGCGGAGGAGGCGCAGGCGCGATTGGGCGAGGCGGATGTGCTGGTGTTCAGTGCGAATCATCCGTCATTCAGTCGCGTGCCGTTCATGACCGCGCTGCATGGTTTTGCGGATGGCGGGAAGGGCGTGGTGATTCTGCATGCGGGGACGTGGCGGAATTATGCGGTGCATACGGGGTTCAATCAGCGGTTTGTGGGGGGCGGGGCGAAAGGGCACGGGCATGGGGAGTTTGAGGTGACGGTGAAGGATGCGGGGCATCCGGTGATGGCTGGGTTGCCGGGGATGTTTCTGATCAAGGATGAGAGCTATCATGCGGTGCTGGATGCGGGGGTTCCGGTGCGGGTGCTGGCGGAGAACGCGCCTGACAGCAAGACGAAGACTGTTTATCCTAGCGTGTGGGTTGTGGAGGATGCGAAGGCCCGGGTGGTGAACATCAGCCTTGGGCATGCTGGACCGGCGCATGAGAATCCGGCTTTCCGGCGATTGCTGCTGAATGCGGTGCGCTGGGCGGGTCGGGTGGAGGGAAAGTGAGGGGAGTGCCGTCAGGCGGGAGGGGCTTGCGGTGAGTGCTTCAGGGATTCGTCGGCGAGGATGCGGATGGAGCCTGGGGTTGGGACAGCGCGGTGTTCTCTTGCTGCCGGGCGAAGGATGAAGTCAGGCGATGGTGGCTTGGGCAGAGCGGGCAGGGACTGTGGTTTACGGGGGGGATTTGGTTTCGGGTTTGCTGCTGGATGGTTTCGGGACAGCCTTGTTGGTCTTCAGGTCGTAGCTGATGCGGCATTCGATGCCGTCGCCGTCTTTTGATGCGTTGGTGCCAGCCACGACGATTTCGAGGGAGGTTTTGTCTTTCGACCACGCGACCTCGGAGACCCCGGTGTGGTAGAGGTCCTTTTTCTTCAGGCGCGAGGTGGCATCGGAGATTTTCCAGAGGAGGTCGTCGAAGCCCATGATTTCGGAGACCCGGCCGTTTTCTTCGATGTGGTAGTGCATGGCGATGGATTCTCCGGAGCCGGTCTTCTGGGTTCGCAGGAGCCAGTGTTCGTCCGGGGAGATGTGGTAGTTACCGGGCCATGGCATGCCTGACAAACGGACGGCGGGCAGCGTGGTGTCGGCGAAGCGGACGGTTTCGAGGAAATCGCCGTGGTACTCCTGGGTGATGTGGAACCGGCCGCTGGTGGCTTTGGCGGCGACGGTTTCGTCGGCGTGGGATGCGGCGGCCAGTGCGAGGAATACGGTGATGGTGAGGGTTCGCATGGGGAAGTGAGAAGTGAGAAGTGAGAAGGGGGAAGTGAGAAGGGGGAAGGGTGCGTTGGGAGGGGGCTGGCAGGCGCACTTCGTGCGCTAGGGAGAGCTGTAATTCTGACAGCAGTCCAGAGCCTTCGGCTGCTTGAACGGAGAGCGCGAGTACGAAGAGGGCGGGGGCTGCCGCCCCTGCCGGGGCGGTGGTCTATCTGTTTGTTAGACCGGTGGCTGACGCCACCGGCTGGTATGGCTGCGGTTTTTGTCAAGTGGGCGCGAGGTTTCTTTTTCATGGCAGGCATGATTTTTCTGGTTCGCAGGTGGCCGGGGAATCAGACGGACGCATTGGGATGATTACTCATCACGATTGCGGTGATATGCTGGAATTCGCGTGTTGGTTAACGCATTGGCTTTTATCATCGTGGCCGGATCCGCTTTCTA
>CANHUG010000134.1 GCA_947462995.1 Verrucomicrobiales bacterium
CCCCCGCCCGACGGCTCCCCAGACCAAGGCGGCTGGCTCGGCGTCCACTCCGTCCCGCTCCCCGACGCCCTCCGCGACCAACTCGACATCCCCCCGGACAAGGGCATCCTCATCGAATTCGTCGCCGCCAACGGCCCAGCCGCCAACGCCGGCCTCCAACCCAACGACATCATCCTCTCCCTCAATAACAAACCCGTCAGCGATGTCGCCGACTTCAAGGCCGGCCTCAAATCCCTCCCCGCAGGCACCTCCATCTCCATGGACTGTCTCCGCAAAGGCAAATCCCTCCCCATCAAAGCCACCCTCGGCTCACGCCCACCGGAACCCGCCCCCGGCAACCCGCCAGACACCAACCCCGCCGACGATCAGTTCCATTCCCCCGGCACCTCTAACTCCTCCAGCTCCTCCAGCGGATCCTCCTCCTCAGGATCCCGCCGCCGCACCGTCGTCATCGAAAAAGACGGCACCACCCGCGTCCTCGAAGACGACCAAGCCTCAGACTCCGACGCCTTCGACCTCCTCCTCTCCAACCCGGACGTCCCCGAATCCACCAAAAATCAAATCCGCCGCGCCCGCGAGGAAATGCAGCGCCTCACCAAACCAACCGACTCCAAACGCTGACCCCCACTCACCCCAGCACCGCCAGCAACGCCGCCGCATGGTCCTTCGGCGACACCTTCGCCAGCACCGCCCTAACCTTCCCATCCTCCCCAATCACCACGGTCGTCCGCTCCACCCCCATGTATTTCTTCCCGTACATCGACTTCTCCACCCAAACCCCATACGCCTCCGCCACCGCGTGATCAGGATCACTCAATAGCGGAAACGGCAACCCATGCTTGCCAATGAACTTCTCATGGCTCGCCACTGAATCCACACTCACCCCGAATACCGCCGCCTTCGCCCTCACTTCCTCCCACGCATCCCGCAATCCGCACGCCTGCACCGTGCACCCCGGCGTGTCGTCCTTCGGATAAAAATACAGCACCACCACCCGCCCAGCCAGCCCCTGCAGCGTCACTTCACTCCCCCCCTCATACCCACCCCCAACCACCACAGCAGCAAACTCAGGCGCAGGCGCTCCCACAGCAGGATATTCAGGGCTCTTCTTGTCCATAGTCCCCCATCTACGCCCGCACCGCCTCCTCGGAAGCATCCATCGCAAGCAGTCTGATTTCACTCATTCTTCATTCGGAAATTGACACCCGCTCCGCGTTCCGGTCATCTCCTCCGAATATCAGCCTCCCCCTGCTGCCGTGCCGCGCTTCCCCCTGCTCATCTCTCTCCTCCTGCTTACCCTCGGCTCCGCCAAGGCTCAGTTCCAGACGGTCTTCCTCATCGGCTCGGACAACGCCACCACCACCGAATTCGAACAGGAAAACCCCATCCTCCAGGACTACTACTGGTCCAGCGGCGACTTCACCTCCCTCGGCGGCCTCAACTGGACCACCGGACAGGAAACATGGAACAGCGGCAACGCCACCGATACCCTCGGCTTCCCGCGCGCCCTCACCACCAGCCACAGCCAGACAGACATCTACTTCTCCCTCACTTCCCTCCAGGCCGGTCCCAACCAACCGCTCCGCTTCACCTTCGACCTCTTCGGCCTCAAAGCCAACACCACCAGCGACGTCGAAGCCTCCCTCAATGGCAACCCGGTCTTCTGGTCCGAATCCGGCATCGGCACCGCCAAAATCGTCACCATCACCCTCAAAGCCGGTGCCGCCGGCGCCCGCACCGGCACTAACAAACTAACTCTCCGCCGCACCGGCGGCCAGCTCGACGCCGACAGCGCATGGATCCAGTTCGACTTCCTCCGCATGGAAGCCGATCCCTCCCCACAATACATCAGCTCCTTCACCACCTCCAACTGGCTCGTTCGCCCCGGCGAATCCACCTCCCTCAACTGGTCCCTCATCGAACCCACCGCCGCACTCTCCCTCAACCAAGGCATCGGCGATGTCACCGGCCGCAATTCCATCACGATCACCCCGGCCACCTCCACCGCCTACATCCTCTCCGCCGTCCTCAACGGCCGCACCCAGACCCGCACCGTCACCGTCTTCGTCACCCCATGGCTCGAAATCCTCGAAGCCGGAACCGACGACACCTCCAACGCCGACTTCAGCCACGAAGACGCCGCCGACGACGACTTCTTCTTCACCGGCAACTTCTCCTCCATCGGCGGCCCCGTCACCACAGCCCCGGAATCCCTCAACGACGACATCGACACCAACACCCCAGCCGGCCGCACCGGCGACCCGAAAATCGGCTTCGAACGCACCGTCTCCGATTTCGACCCCATCATCAATCTCCGCTTCATCGGCCAACCCCAGTGGTCCGACCCAGCCGCCCGCATCCGCATCACCGCCGACATCCTCAATCTCTCCAGCGCCAGCGGCACCGGCACCCATCAGCTCGAATTCAGCCTCAACGGCAAGCCCGTCCGCTCCGAAAACGCCGTAACCACCATCCGCCTCATCCAGTTCGAAATCACCGGCATCGCCGCCGCCCTCGTCACCGGCCCTAACGTCCTCACCATCCGCCGCACCGGCGGCACGCTCGCAGGCTCGGTCGGCTTCGACTACGTCATGATGGACTGGCTCCCCGGCACGCCGCCCACCATCTCCGGCATCTCCGAAGACCCCATCCTCGGCACCCGCACCATCTCATGGCCCGCCCAAACCGGCCGCTCCTACACCATCCAGAAATCCTCCGACGGCGGCTCTTCATGGTCCACCCTCGCCATCGGCTTCCCCACCGGCGGCGCACCCTCCGCCTCCCTCTCATGGGAAGACCGCGCCACCCCGCTCTCCCAGCCGCGCCCCGACTACCGCGCTCTCCTCGAGTAACTTCCCCGGACCCACGCTCCTAGCCAACTACCCGCCATGAAGCTGCTTCCGGCTCTCCTCTTCTCCCTGCTCGCCGCGGCCTCCCCAGCCGCTCCCGTCATCTCCGAATTCCTCGCCGACAACGACGGGGGCCTCAAAGACGAAAACGGCGACGACGAAGACTGGATCGAAATCCACAACCCCGATCCCGTTCCCGTCGACCTAACAGGCTGGCGTCTCTCCAATGACGCCTCTACCCTTTCCGCATGGGTCTTCCCATCGCGGATCCTGCCGCCGGGCGGTCGTTTGCTGGTGTGGGCTTCCAGCAAAAACCGACGCCCGGCGGCAGGCAACCTCCACACCGACTTCAAACTCGACCAGGACGGCGAATACCTCGCCCTCATCTCCCCCTCCGGCTCCATCTCCACCGAGTTCTCTCCAGTCTTCCCCTTCCAATCCAAAAACCGCAGCTTCGGCCGCGCCTACGCAGGCACCGTCACCGTCACCGACCTCTCCCCCGTCCCCTTCGTCCCCAATACTAACGTCCAGCGCATCAAGCTCTCCGGCCCAGCCACCGCCACCACCGACGCATCCCTCAATCTCTTCGACGACGGTCTCCCCCAACCAGAGCACCAGCAGTACCTCTGGTTCGACTACAGCGCTCGACTCGGCTTCATCCCCGCCAACCACACCATCGTCGACGCCGTCATGGAATGGTCTGGCACCTCCATGCCCTTCGCCGGGGTCTCCGGCCTCAGCTCAGTCCCAGTCTCCATCGGCATCCACAAGGTCCCCGGCACCGACCGCGGCATCGCCGCCGTCGCCTCCTCAGGCAACGGCAACGACCTCATCTCCTTCGCCGCCGCCAACCCTCCCACCGACGCCATCAGCATCCTCCCCGGCGAAACCCGCTCGTTCTTCTGGAACGCCGCCCCGCTCGTCCGCGCATGGATCGCCGACCCAGCCATGACCGCTCGCGGCCAGGTCATGCTCCTCCCCTCCGCCCACCCCTGCTGGATCGCATGGGATCAGAACCGCATGGGCCCCAGACTCTCCGTCCGCTCCGTCAATTCCCCTAACCCAGTCGAAGCATGGGGCTTCATGACACCCACCCCCGGATCCCCTAACTCCGGAGCCTCCGCCGCAGGACCGCTCATCCGCGACGTCACCGAAAACCCTGCCCAACCGCCCGCCGCCACTCCGCTCGTCATCTCCGCACGCGTCTCCCCTTCCCAGGGAGGCCCCATCTCCTCCGTCCAGCTCCTCTACCGCCGCAACTACGAACCAGAGGTCCCCCTCCCCATGAACGACGCCGGCGAAAACGGCGACGCCACCCCTGCCGACGGCATCTTCTCCACCTCCATCCCCGCCACCGCCATCACCGCCGGTGCCATGATCCGCTGGAAAATCCGCGCCACCGACGCCTCAGCCTTCTCTTCCCTGATCCCGCCATTCTCCGACCCCATCGACTCTCCTCAATACTTCGGCACGGTCCCCGTCGATCCCTCCATCAATACCCAACTCACCGTCGTCCACCGCTTCATCCAGAGCCCAGCCACCGCCGCCACCACCGGCGGCACCCGCTGCTCCATCTTCCTCAACGGCGAGTTCTACGACAACGTCGGCATCAACCTCCACGGCCAAAGCACCACGGGCGCTGCCTTCCTCAAGAAATCCTACGATATCGACGGCAATCGCGGCTATCGCTTCAAATGGAGCACGGATCCAGCCCAGCCCCGCGCCAAGGACATCAATCTCCTCACCGTCTACGCCGACAAAACCCGCGTCCGCCACGACCTCGCCTACGAAATGGAACGCGAGGCCGGCGTCGCCGCCCACTACTGCTTCCTCACCCACAACCGTCTCAACGGCACCTTCGACGGGCTCTACTCCTTCGTCGAAGACGCCGACGACGTCTACCTCGAACGCGCCGGGCTCAACAAGGACGGAGCCCTCTACAAAATGTACAACGGGATGAGCAATCCCGCCACCGACGCCATCACAGGCGTCGAAAAGAAAAACCGTAAGCTCGAAAGCAACGCCGACCTCTACTCCTTCATCGTCGGCCTCAACCTCACCGACGAAGCCGCCCGCAGGGCCTTCCTCTTCGATCACGTCGATCTCCCCAAAATGGTCAACTTCATGGCCGCCAACACCGTCACCGGTAACGTCGACCTCCACGCCAAAAACTACTACATCTACCGCGACTCCGGCCGCTCCGGTCTCTGGACGCTCCTCCCATGGGACCTCGATCTCAGTCAGGGCCGTCTCTGGACTGCCGCTAACAACTACTTCGACGACGGCATCTACCTCAACGCCGGTGGCACACTCAGCGGTCAGGGCCAAACCCTCATCGCCCGCCTCTACGCCATCCCCGAAATCTCCGCCATGGTCCGCCGCCGTCTCCGCTCGCTCCAGGACCAGTTCTTCAAAACCTCCGCCTCCGCCCCAGACCTCTCCCGCTGGTACGACCGCAGGCTCTCCGAAATGGCCACCCGCCTCGGCGCATCCATCACCCCGGGCCAGAACGACCGCCCCGGCAGCGACGCCGCCCTCGACTACGCCAAGTACCCCGCCGCCGCATGGAAGAACCACACCGCGGTCACCGGCAACACCGCCGCCTCCATCTTCGCCTCCAATACCACGTCGCAGGAAATGCAGCGGGTCCTCTCCTCATGGGTCGTCCAGCGCATCAACACCATCAACAGCGACTCCGCCGTCCCGCCCGCCTACCAAATCCCCGCGCTCCTCCCTCTCGTCTTCTCCACCATCGAACACTCCCCAGCCTCCGGCAACCAGGACCAGGAATTCATCGCCCTTACCAATCCCAACAATATAGCCGTCGATCTCTCTTCGTGGTCCCTCGACGGCGGCATCTCTTTCACTTTCGAACCCGGCACTGTCATCAACGCCGGCGGCCGTCTCATCGTCGCCGCCTCCCACTCGGGCTTCAAATCCCGCACCGTCAGCCCCAAACCCGGCGAAAGTCTCGCCGTCACCGGTCCCTACCAGGGCAATCTCTCCAATCTCGGCGAATCCCTCTCTCTCATCGATCCCTCCGGCACCGTCCGCGCCTCCGCCACCTACCCCGGCCAGCCTTCCCCATACCAGGAATTCCTCGCGATCACCGAAATCATGTACAACCCCGGCGGCAACGGTCTCGCCGAATTCATCGAGCTCTCTAACATCAGCAACTCGGTCACGCTCGACCTCACCGGGGTCCGCTTCACCAACGGCATCTCCTTCTCCTTCGCCTCCAGCGCCGTCACTTCCCTCGCCCCCGGCGCCCGCGTCCTCGTCGTCCGCGACGCCGCCGCCTTCACCGCCGCCTACGGCCCCAATCTCCCCGTCGCAGGCACCTTCGCCGACGACTCCAATCTCAACAACGCCGGCGAATCCCTGAAACTCGAAGACCCCCAGAACAACACCATCGCCGACTTCTCCTACGACGACGAATCCCCATGGCCCGCCTCCCCCGACGGCACCGGCCCCAGTCTCGTCCTCATCCGTCCCGACCGCAAACCTGACCCCGCCATCGCCTCCAATTGGCGCGCCTCCTCCGGCATCTCCGGCAACCCAGGCGTCTCCGATTCCCTCCGCCTCACCCCCGGCTCCGAATCAGCAGACCTCGACAACGACGGCATCCCCGCGCTCCTCGAATACACCACCGGCTCCAGCGACTCTTCCCCAGGCCGTCTCGCCCTCTCCACCACCCAAGGCTCGCTCCCCGGCAACATCCCCTTCACCGACGTCGTCTTCCCCCGCGCCTCCGCCGCCGAAGACGCCACGCTCCTCCCGGAATCTTCCTCCGACCTCTCTTCGTGGTCCTCCTCCGGTTGGTCGCTTGTCGAATCCACCCCCTCCCCCTCCGGCCCAGCCACGGAACGCTGGCGTCTCATCCACCTCGGCCCCTCGCCCAGCCCGCTCTTCATCCGGCTCCGCGCCTCACGCCGCCCATAACCTTCCCCCCGCACCCGCAATCGCACGTCGGTTGCTCTGGACTCCGCTCCCGGTTCCAGAATACTCTCGCGCATGCCCTCTTTGCGCCCGGTCTTCCTGTCCCGACTCGCCGCCTGCGTCCTCGCACTCCCGCTCCTCGCTCCCGCCGCTCCACTCCCCGTCGCCCTCCGCAATCCTTCGTTCGAAGAACAGAAGGAAGCTCTCAACGGCGACGGCGACGGCTCTCCCATCGGCAATGACCCGGGCGACTTCACCGCTAACATCATCCCGCAATGGTCCGTCACCAGCGGCGGGCTCTTCAATCCCGACGCCCCGCTCAATTTCGCTCCCGACGGCGCGCTCGTCACCTATCTCGACGCGAACGCTTCGCTCTCCCAGCCGCTCTTCTTCCCCGACGGCTCACCCGTCCTCGCCGTCCCCGGTCTCCAGCTCTCCTTCTCCGCCAAAGCCCGCGGTCGCTCCGGCGGTCAACCCTCCACCTCCATCTTCCTCCGCGTCGGCAATACCATCGTCTCCAACGCCGCCACGCTCGCCATCCCAGCCAACCCCACCGGCTACTCCGACGTCACCACCACCACTTCCCTGACAGATTCAGCGCCCCTCAACCAGCCGCTCACGCTCGTCATCACGAACGCCGGCCAGCAACTCAATCTCGACACGGTCTCCGCCTCGGTCGTCTACGCCCCGGCCATCACCGCTCTCTCCGCTTCCCCCCAGCCCGCCACCGCCGGCCAGCCCGTCACCGTCTCATGGGCCACCTCCAACGCCGCCTCGCTCTTCTTCAACGGCACCACCGTCACCGGCCAGTCGTCCATCACGCTCCCCGCCCCAGCCACCCCCGAATCATGGTCGCTCTCCGCCTCCAACCCTGACGGCACCACCTCCCGCTCCATCCTCATCGAGGTCCTCCCCGCCCCGCGCCCCACCCCGCCCATCCGCATCACCGAGGTCCTCGCCGACAACCGCGCAGGCCTCACCGACGAGGACAGCTCTCCCCAGGACTGGATCGAATTCCTCAACACGTCCACCTCCACCATCAATCTCAACGGCTGGCACCTCAGCGACAATCCCGCCCAACCCGCCAAATGGTCGTTCCCGGACGTCTCCGTCCCGCCTAACTCCCGATTCATCGTCTTCGCCTCCGGCAAAAACCGCTCCACCACCCCTCTCCACACGAATTTCCGTCTCTCCAACAACGGCGAATCCATCGTCCTCTCCGACCCCGCAGGCAATCTCGTCAGTCGTCTCGATCTCCCCGCCTCACCTCCAGACACCAGCTACGGCATCGGCACCGGCCCCACCGGCGGCACCGCCTCACTCATCCCACCCGACGCCGTCGTCCGCTGGTCGGTCCCCGCCAGCCCAGTCAGCGACGACTGGCGCGGCGCAGCCCCGTTCGACGATTCCTCATGGCTCAACGGCCGCTGGGAACTCGGCTTCTCCGCCGCCTCCACCACCGCCTATCAAGTCGCCGCGGGCACCGTCGGCACTCAATCCTACTCCGGCTCGCTCGGCATGGACTTCGACGTCGTCCGCCCCATCACCATCACCGACCTCGGCTGCTTCGACAGCAGCTCCAATGGCCTCAGCCGCACCATCACCGTCGTCCTCTGGTCCCGTAATCAGAACGGCACGCCCGCCTCCACCAGCGACGACACGCCCGGATCCGTCATCACTAGCGAAATCTTCTCCGCCGCCAATCCCGGCACGCTCTCCGGCGGTCAGCGCTTCAAACCTCTCGCCACCCCGCTAAATCTCGCCCCGGGCAGCTACACGATCCTCGCCTACAACTACGGCACCGGCGAACCCAACGGCAACAACGCCGCCTTCAACTCCGGCACCAACTCCGGTTCCGGTGCCCTCATCTTCACCGGCACCAGCCGCTACGGGGTCACCGCCCCGCCCGCCTCCCCCGCCGCCTCATGGCCCGGTTCCCCCGACGGCGGCCCCGCCGCCCGCTACGCCTCCGGCACGTTCCGCTTCCGCGAACCCGCCGTCATCTCCACCAACACCCAGGCCGCCATGCTCAACATCAGCGGCTCCGCCCTCACCCGCACCGCCTTCCCCACTTCCTCCACACCCCTCAACCCCACACTCACCATCTCCGCCGACGATGGCTTCGTCGCATGGCTCAACGGCTCCGAAATCGCACGCCGCAACGCCCCCGCTTCCCTCCCGTTCAACGCCACCGCCACCGCCGCCGATTCCTTCTCGCTCTCCTTCCCCATCGACCCAGCCCTCTTCCGCCCCGACGACAACATCCTCGCCATCCACGGGCTCAATCTCTCCGCCTCAGACCCCGACTTCCGGCTCTCCGCCTCAATCTCGTCCTCCCTCACCGGCGAAATCACCGGATGGTTCCCCAATCCATCCCC
>CANHUG010000135.1 GCA_947462995.1 Verrucomicrobiales bacterium
CGAAGAGCGTGTGGCAGGTGGCGCAGACGCTTTTGAAGAGGACGCGGCCGGTGGAGACGTTGGCTTTGGCGAGGACTGCGGGAGTGAGGAGGGATTTGAGGCGGGCGTGTTCGCGGGCGGCTTCTTCGGCACCGGGGGCGGCGTTGCCGATGCGGCCCCATGATTTTTCGAGTTGTGCGGTCAGGGCCGGGTCGCGGAGGGCAGCGATCTGGCGGGCGGCGAAGCCGGAGAGGTCGCTGCGGGGGATGGTGCCGGCTTCGAGGGCGTCGAGGACCATGGCGGCGGTATCGCGGTTGGTGACGAGGCCGCTGATGGCAGCTTGTTTCTCTGCGATGGAGAAAGCGTTGTAGCGTTGGAGGACCGCGGTCGCGAGGTCGAGTCTGGGGGTTCCCGCCCATGCGGGAAGGGCCATGGAAATTCCAAGGGTGGCGAGAGCTGTCGGGAGGCGGAATCGCATGCGGGGGATTGTCCGGAAGCGGCCGGGGTTGTCACGCGGATTTCAGGGCGTAATCGGGGTGTCTGGCGCTGGCGGGTCGCATTGCGGGTGTTGTGCTGCCCCGAGGCGGAAGGTTTCAGTGAAGACGGTGGCGAACGCGAAACCCGCGACCTGCCAGAACCAGACGCTGGTGAGGAGGAATCCGACGCCGAATGCGAGGAGGCCGAGGAAGGAACAGAGCAGGGCGGCGATGGCGATGGACCATGCATGCCAGTAGGCGGTGCCCCCTTCTGCGACGCGTCGCATGGCGCGGAGTGGGTTGAATACTTCGCGGGGGTCGAGGGTGAAGCAGTAGTGCGACATGTAGCCGGGCACGGCGAGGGTTGCGGCGATCCAGAGGACTGCGGCGAGGGCGTGGAGGGAGGTCGATTGGAAATGGAGGGCGGCCATTTCGCAGATGAGCGAGGGGAGGTGATACTCGACCATTCCGAGGAAGGTGATGATGCCGTGCTTCAGGAGCGACCGGTAGTCGGTCCATGCGGGCCATGCGGGCAGGCCGTGCTGCATCCTGTGGGTCATGGCGATGCGATGCCCCATGTTGAGGATCCAACCGACGAAGGGAACGAGGAGCCAGAGCGCGCCGATGGCGACTTCTCGGCGCGCGACGGCGGACTGGAGGGGGAAGCGGAAGGCAGTGACCAGGCTCAGCGGGCTTGAGAGGCTGATGGTCTGATGGTCGGGCATGGTTTTTTGAGAGTGTGTGGGGGTGCGGTGCCGGGTTTTTTGGGAATGAGGCGCGAGCAAGAATTGGCTGAGGTTGGCGGGATTATGGAGGTGTCTGCGGTGCGAGGATGGTGGCGGCGAACATTGTTGTCAAAGTGTTGGGCGCGCTGACGAAGATGCACGTATGCGGGCAGACCTCTGTGGGATCGTAAGGCGCTTGTCGGGGGTGAAACGGAAGTGTCCGGGAGTCGGGGGCACCGGTTTGCTTCTGCCAGTCAGGTGCATGGTTGGGCTTCATCGGCGGTCCTTGTGGTGGCGGTGCCGGTGGGATTCTCGAGATTCGTAAAGACGAGAGCGCGCATGAGGACAGGCCTCTTTCTGTGGTGGCGTCGATGTTTTCATTGACATATTGCGGAGCCGCAGATACAGGAGTGCCGTAATATTTATGGCCAAGCCACGCGTTTATTCTGAGCCGGAGACTGAAGCCGGAGTTTACCACGTCTGCTCGCGCGTGGTCGACCAGCGGTACATCTTCGGGGAACCTGAAAAGGAAGAGTTTGTCCGCATGATGCGGTCGTTGGCCGCGTTTCACGGCGTCGAGATCCTGACGTTTTGTGTGATGAGCAATCATTTCCACATCCTGCTGCGGGTGCCGCGGCGGCCTGACGGATATGATCTTCCACTGGAAACGGTGCTGGAGCGATGGAAGGCGTCGGTGGGGGATGCGTGGCGGAAGGGGATGACGCGGCAGTTTGCGGCTTACGAGCAGAGCGGGAACGGGGCGGTCATCGAGGAATGGCGGCAGCGGATGCTGGCCCGGATGTTCCGGCTGACGGAATTCGCGAAGTCGCTGAAACAAAGGTTCTCGCAGTGGTACAACCGGCGGGCGGGCCGGAAGGGGACGCTGTGGGAGGGACGCTACAAGAGTGTCATCGTGGAGGATGACCACACGGCGCTACGCACGATGAGTGCTTACATTGATCTGAATCCTGTGCGTGCCAGAATGGTGAGTGATCCGGGGGATTACCGGTGGTGCGGGTATGCGGAAGCGATGGCCGGGAATTTGATAGCGGTGGAGGGATTGGTGACGGTGACCGGATGGACTGCCGAACGGGTGCACGGTCGGGAGCTGGGTACTCCGGAGCCGGTGGAAACGGAGCGGCAACGCCGCAGGAGGCACCTGGAAGCGTTGGTAAGGTATCGGCGGTTGCTGGGGATTGCGGGCAGACCGCGAGTTGATGAGGACGGACGGGTGGTGCGGAGGGGTTTGAGTGAAAGGACACGGGCGCGTCTGGAGGGAGAAGGTGGGATCCGGACGGAACTACTGCTTAGGCGTGTGCGGCACCTGACCGACGGGGTGATTCTCGGGAGCCGCGGGTTCATCGACGGCTGGTTTGAACGGAACCGGAACTGGTTTGGCGGAAGGAGCCGGGAGCAGCGGAAGACTGGAGCGCGGCGAATCGGGAAGGAGTGGCGGGATCTGTACAATCTGCGGCAGTTGAGGGAGTGAGAGGTATGACGGATGGGGTGTCTGTGAGACGCCGATGAGGGATTGGCTGGCGGGTTGTCGCTAGCGGGGTTTGTTTGGTGTGCGTGTGGGTGATGTCGCGCCGGGTGCGTTGAGGCCGGAGCGGTCGGCTTTTGCGCGTCAGAGAGATCTTGCGCGAGAGAGAGGTCTTGCGCGAGAGAGAGGTCTGGCCGCTTGATGCGACGCGTGTGATGCGGGTTTGGTTGCGCTACCCTGAGAGGGGGGAATCTGAGCGAGAGGGCATGCGTCTTTGGTCGTGAAGAGGTCTGGGCTTTTTGCTGGGGGGATGTCTGGGGGGGGCGGCGTTCAATTGCACTGTGCTGTGCAAGGGATCAGGCAACTTCCACATTGGTCGTACCATGATGGGACAGACCTCATTGGCGCTACAACGCGAGCGGGATGCCCATTGGTTTTAGCACGAATGGAGGCACACTGGAGTGCGCAAGCGAACAGGCCTCTTCTCTGGGGCGCTAGACGGGAATGCGGGCAAGAAGACAGGCATCTTGACGGCGGGGGAGCATTGATTCAGGCATCAACTGTCTCGGTGGGCATCTTCGCTGGCAGTCACTGAAATGGCAGAGGGAGGCAGACCTCTTGTTTGTGAGGGTACAATGTTGTTTGTGAGGGTACAATGAGACAGACCTCTCTTTGGTGTGCGGGTGCTGGTCCTCTTTGGTGTGCGTTGCGCAAGAAGTCAGGCCACTGGAGGAGATGCAGTTGAGGAAATGCGGATGTTCGTCGGTTTGTTCGGCGACGGTGGGGTCGTCCTGGGCCTGGAAGAGGTCTGCAAATGGACAGGCCTTGGGTGGGAAGAGGTCTGCAAACGGACAGGCCTCTTGGGTGAGGGGGTGGCAATTTGGGGACGGGGTTCAGTTGGACAGGCCTCTTTGGAGGGGGCGGTGGTGGTGGATGGGGGAAATTGGGGGATTGGTGATACTGGTTGGGGGTGGGAGGCGTAGGGGTGGGATGATGAACTGTTTTAGAGATAATGTATTGGGGCGGTGGAGTGCTTTGGTCTTGGTGGTGGGGATGGGGATTGGGGTGGGTGTGGGGGCTGAGGGGAAGGATGAGGGACGGGGGGTGCGGTTGGAGGAGAGGTTTGGGCGGTTGAGGGAGAAGCTGGGGAAGGGGAGTGGGGATCGGGCGGGGTTGGTGGGGGAGGCGGTGGTGGTGAAGATGCTGCGGGGGGGATTGCCGGGGAAGATGTGGAAGGCGAAGCTGGGTGAGACGGAGTTCCGGCTGACGATTGAGGACGGGTTGGAGTTGAAGCCTGAGGCGGCGCTGGCGGTGCTGGAGAAGTTGCCGCCGGTGTATCGGAGGGCGCTGGTGATTGTGTCGGAGGGGAAGAAGGACGGGGCGGCGTATTACAAGGATCTGGATGGTGCGGCGGCGCATGGGTCGCAGGATTATCTGAACATGATTGCGAAGGCGGATGTGTCGGTGGTGGCGCACGAGGCGGGGCATATTCTGGAGCAGCGGGCGACGGCGGCGGATCCGGAGGTGCTGGCGCGGTGGAAGGAGGCGATTGCGGCGGACAAGGTGTCGGTGTCGCGGTACGGGGACCAGGTGGCGCACGAGGATCTGGCGGAGTTTGCGCGGGTTTATGCGCTTTGTCTTGCCGGAGGGAAGGAGGCGCTGGAGGAGTTGCGGACGGCGTCGCCGCGGCGGTTTGAGCAGTGGGAGGCGATTCTGAAGCCTGCGAAGAAGGAATGATGGGGCGGGAGGGGGCGGCGGCGACGGGGCCTTGCAATCGGGCTGGGGCGCGTGCAGTAACGGCGTTCCAATTTCACCCAATCACCCATCCCCATGCTTAAAGCCGGAATCGTAGGCCTGCCGAATGTCGGCAAATCGACACTTTTCAATGCCGTGACCCGTACGCGGAAGGCGGAGGCGGCGAATTACCCTTTCTGCACGATTGAGCCGAACACTGGGATTGTGACGGTGCCGGACGAGCGGTTGGACATTCTGGGGAAGCTGTCGAAGACGCAGAAGATTGTGCCTGCGGCGATCGAGTTTGTGGACATTGCCGGGTTGGTGAAGGGGGCGAGTCAGGGGGAAGGGCTGGGGAACCAGTTTCTGAGTCACATCCGTGAGGTGGATGCGATTGTGCAGGTGGTGCGGTGTTTTGAGGACAAGGACATTCACCATGTGTCGGGGACGGTGGATCCGATCCGGGACATTGATGTGATCAACACGGAGCTGGTGCTGGCGGATCTGCAATCGGTGCAGAAGCGGCTGGAGCGGAGTGTGAAGAAGGCGAAGCAGAATGACAAGGAGGCGAAGGCTGAGGCGGCGTTGTGCGAGAAGCTGATTCCGCATCTTGATTCCGGGAAGCCTGCGGTGACGGCGGAGTTGAGTGATGACGAACGGAAGCTGATGCGGATGTTTTTCCTGCTGACGGGGAAGCCGACGATTTTTGCGTGCAACGTGGCGGAGGGGGATCTGGCTGGAGCGACGAAGGATCCGGCGTCGCATCCGCATGTGGGGAAGGTGATTGAGTTTGTGAAGGACAGCCATGATGCGGAGGCGTGTGTGATCAGTGCGGCGATTGAGTCGGAGCTGATTGATCTGTCGGCGGAGGATGCGCAGGCCTATCTGTCGGATCTCGGGGTGGCGAGTTCGGGGGTGGCGACGCTGATCCGGAGTGTGTATCATCTGCTGGGATTGCGGACGTATCTGACGACCGGGGAGAAGGAGACGCGGGCGTGGACGATTCGTGCGGGGGACAAGGCTCCGGCGGCGGCTGGGGTGATTCACAGTGATTTCGAGCGTGGCTTCATCAAGGCTGAGGTGATTGCGTACGATGATCTGGTGAGTGCGGGGTCGTTTGCGAAGGCGCGGGAGGTTGGGAAGCTGCGGATGGAAGGTAAGGAGTATGTGGTGGCGGACGGGGATGTGATGGATTTCCGGTTCAATGTGTGAGGGTGAGCTGACAGCATCTGAAGACATTATGGAGCCTGCAGGAACGAATCAGGGACGGGGATCGATTGAGGTGCGGAAGCCGCCGGTTCTGTTTGCGGAGACGCAGGCGATTATTGCCCGGCTGGAGAAGGCGGTGCGCGGGCCGTTTCTGGCGTACTGGACGTCGGGGAACGGGTCGGTGTGCCACAATGACGTGGCGGCGTTCTATGAAGTGCTGAAGCACATGGGGCGGCAGAAGGTGATCTATCTGTTTCTGAAGTCGTCGGGCGGGAATGGTCAGGCGTCGCTGCGGATTGTGAATCTGCTGCGGCAGTTCACGGAGCGGCTGGTGGTGCTGGTGCCATTGGAGGCGGCGTCGGCGGCGACGATGATTTCGCTGGGAGCGGATGAGATCCGGATGGGGCCGCTGGCGTATCTGACGGCGGTGGACACCTCGATTTCGCATGATCTGTCGCCGGTCGACCGGAACAACTATCTGGTTAGTGTGAGTCAGGATGAATTGAACCGTGTGATCCGGCTGTGGAATGATGCTGCGCCGGGGAACAGTGACGACAGCAATCCATACAAGTCGCTGTACACGCATGTGCATCCGCTGGTGTTCGGGGCGATTGACCGGGCGTCATCGCTGTCGATGAAGATCTGCGAGGAGATTCTGTCGACGCATGTGGAGGATGAAGGCGAGCGGGAGCGGATCAGCCGTCATTTGAACAGTGATTATCCGAGTCACAGTTATCCGATCATGCTGCGGGAGGCGAAGCGGATCGGGTTGAAGGCTGTGCCGATGGCGGACCGGCTGAATGATCTGCTGATTGCGCTGAACGCGCTGTATTCGGAGATGGGGCAGCGTGCGCTGACGGATTACGATGAATTGAATTACCACGACAACGAGATTCTGAACATCATCGAGGGGAGCGGGGTCGGGTTCAACTATCAGAACGACAAGGACTGGCACTACCGGAAGGAGGAGCGGCGCTGGGTGCCGATGAACGATCACAGTTCGTGGCGTCGGTTTGGGATGAAGGGTGGGAAAGTGGTGCAGACCCCGTTTCACATCCGGTGAGAGGGTTTGGAGAACGGAGCGAAGATGAAAGGAGAGATGATGAAGCGACTGGAAGATAAGCGGCTGCTGGTGACGGGGAGTTCGACGGGGATCGGGGAAGCGATTGCGCGGCGGTGTGTGGCTGAGGGGGCGCGGGTGCTGGTGCATGGGATGGACGAGGGGGAGACGCGCGGGGTGGCGGAGGAGTTAGGGTGTCCGTGGCTGGTGGGTGATCTGGCGGATCCGGCGGTGCCGGCGGCGCTGGTGGCGGCGGCGGTGGGTGAGTTCGGAGGGTTGGATGGACTGGTGAACAATGCGGCGTGGGTGGTGCGCGGCGGGATCGAGGCGGTGACGGAGGAGTTTTTCGACCGGGTGATGGCGGTGAATGTGAGGGCCCCGTTGTTTCTGATCAAGGCGGCGCTGCCATGGTTGAGGGAGAGTCGTGGGAGTGTGGTGAATATCGGGAGTGTGAATGCTTATGCGGGGGAGGAGAACCTGCTGCCTTACAGCATCAGTAAGGGGGCGTTGCAGACGTTGAGCCGGAATCTTGGGGACACGCTGCACCGGAGCGGGGTGCGGGTGAATCAGATCAATCCCGGGTGGGTGCTGACGCCTAACGAGCGGAAGGCGAAGGAGGCGGAGGGGATGGCGGCGGACTGGCCGGAGCATCTTCCGGCGTTGTTTGCGCCGGCGGGGCGGATTTTCAGGCCGGAGGAGATTGCGGCGTGGGTGGCGTTGTTTCTGAGCGAGGAGTGCGGGCCGGTGAGCGGGGCTGTGATTGACGTGGAGCAATACCCGATGATCGGGCGGAATCCGCCGAAGTTGTGAGTGTTAGTCGTGCGGGTGGTGTGAGTCAGAGCGGCTGACTGGTGCGCATGCCCTGGACGAGGAGTTGGACGTGGGTTTCGCCGCGGAACGTATTGCGGTCGACGTAGAAGGCGACGTCCCATGGCGGGTCCGGGAGCGGGTCGTGAGCGCCATTGAACCAGATGCCGCCTTTGGTGGTGCCGTCCTGGTAGAAGTCGAAGCGCCAGTGGCGTTCGCGGAGGAGTTTTGGTTCGCTGACTGGCTGGATGCCGCAGGCGGCGAAGAGCGGACGGGAGTTGCCCTGGCCGAAGGGCTGGAGTTGTTCGTAGGCGTCGAGGAAGTCGAGGGTGAGGTCGGCGAGATTGGTCTGGGCGTCGATGTAGAGTTTCGGTTCCAGTTCTGCGCCGGTGATCTGGCTGCGGATGTGGTCGTTGAACTGCTGGCGGAAGGCTGGGAGGTTGTCGCGGTGGATGGTGATCCCTGCGGCGGCTTCGTGGCCTCCGCCGGCGATGAGGAGTGGGCGGCAGGCGTCGAGCGCGGCGACGAGGGAGAGCCCTTCGACGCTGCGGCCGCTGCCTTTGCCGATGCCGTTTTCGTCGATGGCGATGACGAAGATGGGGCGGTGGTAGCGGCGCATGAGGCGGGCGGCGACGATGCCGACGACGCCTGGGTGCCAGCCTTCGGAGGCGACGACGAGAGCGGCGGGGTTGTCTTCGGAGGCGAAGCGGTCGGCGAGTTCCTGGGCTTCGTGCTGGATGCCGTGTTCGACGTCCTGGCGTTCGCGGTTCTGGCGGTCGAGGGCGGCGGCAAGGGAGGCGGCGCGAGCGGGATCCGAGCAGAGGAGGAGGTCGAGGGAAGCGGCTGCGCTGTCGAGACGGCCGGAAGCGTTGAGGCGGGGGCCGAGGCGGAAGCCGAGGTCCATGCTGTCGAGGGGAGGGCGGACGCCGGCGACCTCGATGAGGGCGCGGAGGCCTGGCCTTGCGCCACGTTCGAGTTGTTCGAGGCCTTTGCGGACGAAGAGCCTGTTTTCGGCGATGAGCGGGACGATGTCGGCGACGGTGGCGAGGGCGACGAGGTCGAGTTGGGCTTTGAGGTCGAAGTTTTCTGCGCGGCGGCGTTTGCCCATGGCGTGGGCGAGTTTGAAGACGACGCCTGCGGAGCAGAGGTAGTGGAAGGAGTCGCCGAGTTTAGGATTGACGAGAGCGGCGCAGACGGGGGTGCGGGCGGGGTCTGGTTCGTGGTGGTCGAGGATGATGACCTCGATGCCGCGTTCGGCGAGCCATGCGGTTTCGGATTTGGCGGTGGTTCCGCAGTCGACGGCGACGAGGAGGTCGACGGGGCCTTCGTCGAGACAGCGCTGGAGGCCATTGGCGGAGAGCCCGTAGCCTTCTTCCATGCGGAGCGGGAGGAAGCATCGCGGGGAGAGACCGTAGGCGATGAGGACCGTGCGGAGGAGTGTTAGGGAGGAAACGCCGTCGACGTCGTAGTCGCCGAAAAGGACGAGACGTTCGCCGCGGTCGGCGGCGAGGAGGAGGCGATTGACGGCGGCCTCCATGCCTGGGATGAGGAAGGGGTCGCTGAGTTCCTGGAGTTTTGGCTGGAGGAAGCGAGCGACGGCTTCGTCGGAGCCTGGGTCGCGCTGGGCGAGGAGACGCTGGACGAGAGGGGAGAGTTTACCGGTGGTGCATGCGGAG
>CANHUG010000136.1 GCA_947462995.1 Verrucomicrobiales bacterium
AGCCAAAAAAGGCGACGCCCTCAGCGTCGAAGTCGAAGGCATCCGCCTCGGCGGCGCCTTCTGGGACCCCTACGTCGCCATCCTCAATAGCAAGAAATTCGAACTCGCCACCTGCGACGACTCACCCCTCGGCATCCAAGACCCGCACGCCAGCATCGTCGTCCCCGAAGACGGCACCTACTACATCGAGGTCCGCGATTCCTCCTATGCTGGCAACGACGGCGCTCTCTACCGAATGCACGTCGGCGCATTCCCCCGCCCCACCGTCGCCTACCCAGCCGGCGGCAAAGCCGGCACCGACGTCGCCGTCACCTACCTCGGCGCTCCCTCCGGCCCCATCTCCGCCTCCATCAAGGTCCCTGCCACCCCAGGCGAAAAACTCTCCCTCTTCGCCACCGCCAACGGGCTCTCCGCTCCCAGCCCTAACCCGTTCCGCATCGTCGACATCGACAACTTCCTCGAAACCGAGCCCAACAACTCCCACGCGGAAGCTAAAACCCTAGCCACCCCGCCCGCCCTCCCCATCGCCTTCAACGGCATCATCGATAAACCCGGCGACGAAGACTGGTTCAAATTCACCGCCACCAAAGACCAGCGCTTCGACCTCATCGTCCACGCCCGCAGCATCCGCTCGCCGCTCGACCCGGTCCTCGAACTCTTCAACAAGGACGGCGCAGCCATCACCGGCAACGACGACAACGGTGCCAACCCGGACAGCAAGCTCCCCACATGGACCGTCCCCGCCGACGGCGAATACTTCCTCCGCGTCCGCGACCACCTCGCACGCGGCGGCCCGGACTTCGTCTACCGCGTCGAAGCCGCCCTCCCGGAAACCGGCATCCAGGCCTACATCTCCCGCTACGACCGCACCGACAGTCAGCAGTGGACCACCTTCGCCATCCCGCGCGGCAGCCGCCACGCCATCCAGGTCCACGCCGACCGCATCAACGTCGGCGGCGACATCGTCTGGAACTGCCCTAACCTCCCCGCAGGCGTCACCCTCGAATCCATCGGCATCCCCAATGGCCTCGCCGAGCACATCATGATCCTCTCCGCAGCTCCCGACGCGCCCCTCGCCGCCGGTCTGCTCGACATGAAACCCGCCCTCGCCGACCCCAAGGCACCTCCAGTCCCCGGCCGCTGGCTCAATAACATCGAATTCGTCCAGGGCGAACCTAACAACACACCCTACGTCGTCTCCTCCCAGCGCCACCTCCCCGTCGCCGTCGTCGAGGAACTCCCCTACTCCATCGAAATCGTCCCGCCCGCCGTTCCCATCGTCCAGAGCGGCACCATGAACCTCAAGGTCAAGGCCACCCGCAAGGAAGGCTTCAAGGCCCCCATCACCGTCCGCATGCTCTGGAACCCTCCAGGCATCACCGCCCCAGGCACCGTCGCCATCCCCGAAGGCCAGAACGAAATCGACTATCAAATCACCTGCAGCGGCGACGCCCCCGCCAATACATGGAAAATCGCCGTCCGCGGCGAAACCGACGCCGGCACCGGCCCGATCTACACGTCTTCTTCCCTGACCGCCCTCACCGTCGCCCCGCCATACCTCACCATGAAAATGGAAATGGCTTCCATCGAACAAGGCAAACCCGGCGAACTCTTCTGTAAAATCGAGGTCGCCAAACCATGGCAGGGCAACGCCACCCTCACCGTCTTCGGCATGCCCGCCAAAACCGCCACCGTCGAAAAGACCATCACCGCCGCCGACAAGGAAATCCGCTTCCCAGTCACCACCGCCGCTGACAGCCCGGTCGGCAAACACCAGAATCTCTTCTGCCAGGCCATCATCATGGAAAATGGCATCCCCATCCCTCACACCATCGGCCAGGGCGGCATCGTCCGCATCGACCCCCCACCTCCCGCTCCGCCACCCGCCGCCGTCGCCGCTGCCGCACCAGCCGCTCCCGCCGCCGCAGCCCCGGCCGAACCCGCCGCCAAACCTCTCAGCAGGCTCGAACAACTCCGCCAGCAATCGTCCGGCAAGTAATCCTCCAATCACCAGCGCTTCCCTGCCATGAACTTCCGCAAGGCCATCCTCGCCCTCTCCTTCCCAGCCGCCCTGCCAGCCGCTGACCCCGCCGCTCTCTTCGCGGAAAAAATCCAGCCGCTCCTCGAAACGAAGTGCGTCTCCTGCCACCAGCCCGAAAAAACCAAAGGCAAACTCCAGCTCCACTCCGCCGCTGCTCTAGCAAAAGGCGGCGACTCCGGCCCCGCCATCGTCCCCGGCAAACCCGACGAATCCTCGCTCCTCAAACGCATCACGCTCCCGGCCGGCCACGACGACATCATGCCCCCGGAAGGTGACCCGCTCACCGCAGATCAATCCGCCGCCTTCCGCGAATGGATCACCGCCGGCGCACCCTTCCCCGATTCCCTCACACTTTCCGCCAAGGACTCCAAAACCGCCGCCCGTCCACCCAAGGAAGCCTCCGTCAAGGTCCGCAGCATGGCCGTCTACCCGGATAAGCTCGTCCTCGAATCCGCCCGCGACTTCCAATCCTTCATCGCCATCGCCACCTTCGACGACGACGTCACCCAGGACGTCTCCTCAAAAGCCACCGTCACCCTGGCCGATCCATCCCTGGCAAAACTCGACGGCCAGAAGCTCTTCCCTCTCAAAGACGGAGCCACCACCCTCTCCGTCAAATGGCACGACCAATCCGTCGTCATCCCCGTCGAAGTCAAAGCCGCCGCCACCGACCGGCCCGTCAGCTTCAACCTCGACATCATGCCGGTCTTCATGCGCGATAACTGCAACACCGGCTCCTGCCACGGTGCCGCGCGCGGTCAGGACGGCTTCCGTCTCTCCCTCTTCGGCTTCGACCCAAAAGGCGATCACTTCCGCCTCACCCAGGAACTCAGCGGCCGGCGCATCAATCTCGCCATCCCTGACGAAAGTCTCCTCGTCACCAAATCCATCAACTCCGTCCCCCACACCGGCGGCAAACGCATGGAACCAGGCAGCGCCAACGCCAAGGCCCTCGCCGAATGGATCGCCAACAGCGCTCCCTACGACGACGAAAAAACCCTCCCCACCATCGTCGGCGTCGACATCTTCCCCAAAACCGCCGTCCTCGAAGGCGAAGGCGCTCAACTCCAGTTCACCGTCCGCGCCCGCTACTCCGACGGCCACGACCGCGATGTCTCCCCGCTCGCCGTCTTCATCTCTAACAACGACCCCACCGCCAAAATCAGCAAGGACGGTCTCGTCACCGCTGCCAAACGCGGCGAAGCCTTCGTCATGGCTCGCTACGGCACCTACACCGTCGGCAGCCAGGTCATCGTCATCCCCGATGCCCTCAAATACGAAAAACCCCAGCTCGCCGAACACAACTACATCGACGGCCTCGTCCACACCAAGCTCCACAGGCTCCGCATCCTTCCCTCCGAGGTCTGCGACGACGCCACTTTCATCCGCCGGGTCTTCCTCGACGTCATCGGCCTCCTCCCCACCGAAGCCGAAAGCGCCAAATTCTTCGCAGACCCTTCCCCTGACAAACGCGACCGCCTCGTCGACGATCTCCTCACCCGCAAGGAATTCACCGAACTCTGGGTCATGAAATGGGCGGAACTCCTCCAGATCCGCACCAACGCCACCAACCAGGTCAGCTACAAATCCACGCTCCTCTACTACAACTGGCTCAAGGACCGCATCTCCAACAACGTCCCCTTCAACAAGATCGTTCAGGAACTCCTCGGCTCCTCCGGCGGCACCTTCACCAACCCCGCCACTAACTACTTCCAGATCGAACGCGATACCCTCAAGGTCTCCGAAAACGTCGCCCAGGTCTTCATGGGCATGCGCCTCCAGTGCGCCCAGTGCCACAACCACCCGTTCGACCGCTGGACCATGAACGACTACTACGGCTTCGCCTCGTTCTTCAGCCAGGTCGGCCGCAAACAAGCCGAAGACCCACGCGAAACCGTCGTCTTCAACGCCGGCGGCGGCGAGGTGAACCACATCGTCACCAAAGCACCCCAGAAACCCAAATTCCTCGGCGCTGAAGAACCTGACACCACCGGCAAAGACCGCCGCGCCATCCTCGTCGACTGGATGGCCTCCCCCCGCAATCCCTACTTCGCCACCAACCTCTCCAACATCATCTGGGCCCACTTCTTCGGCGTCGGTATCATCGACCCAGTCGACGATGTCCGCGTCTCCAACCCAGCCAGCAACCCGGAACTCCTCTCCACCCTCGGCACCAAACTCACCGAGTACAATTACGACTTCCGCAAGCTCGTTCGCGACATCTGCACCAGCCGCACCTATCAACTCAGCAGCCGCGTCAACGACAGCAACGCCGACGACGAGAAAAACTTCAGCCACGCCCTCATCCGCCGCCAGCGCGCCGAGGTCATGCTCGACACCATCAGCCAGGTCACCGAAACCAGAAACAAATTCCAGGGCCTCCCCCTCGGCGCCCGCGCCGTCCAGATCGCCGACGGCAACGTCTCCACCTACTTCCTCCGCACCTTCGGCCGCGCAGAACGCGCCACCGTCTGCTCCTGCGAAGTCAAAATGGACCCTAACCTCGGCCAGGCCCTCCACCTCCTCAACGGCGACGTCACCCAAACCCGCATCAGCGAGGGCAACGTCGTCAAAAAACTCCTCGACGCCGCCACCCCACCCCTCGCCATCCTCGATACCCTCTACACCCGCTGCTTCGCCCGCAAACCATCCCCCGAAGAAGCCAAACCAGTCGCCGACGCCCTCGCCGCCACCCCGGCCGAAGCCCAGCCAATCCTCGAAGACGTCTTCTGGGCCCTCCTCAACTCCAAGGAGTACATGTTCAATCACTGAACACCCGCTCAGCCCCCATAACTCGCCAACGTAGGACGGACATTCCTGTCCGTCACCCCTCATTGCCGCCGAGAGGCCTGTGTAATTGTCGCGGCCACACAGATGTCCGTCCCGAATGGCACTAAGAAAAGGTGCGTGATCCCTGGATTTGAACCAAGGCTGAACGGCAGTCTCACCCGAAGACCTCTCTCACCTTCGCGCCACTCCCCGCCGCCCCGTGTCCCAACGGGACACCGCATACCAGCCCAGAGCACCGCTCTGGGTACCCCCGAAGAGGTCTGTCCAATCATCCTGCCCACTCCGGACCGCGGCGCAGAGAGGCCTGTCTCACGCCCGCAGAGGGGCCTGTCTAATTGTCGATCAATGCGTCTCGGCAACCCCGCGTCCCGTAGGGACGACCGGTCAGTAGCCGGGGCGTGCCGCGAGCCTCTAGCGGTACCCCCGGTTACCAGGGACAGCAGAGAGGTCCGTCTCGTTATCGGAAACTCTCACCTTCGCGCCACTCCCCGCCGCCCCGTGTCCCAACGGGACACCGCATACCAGCCCAGAGCACCGCTCTGGGTACGACACCGCCCGAGCCCGGCGTTCTGTAGGAACGCCGCACACCCGCACGCCCGCTGAGATGCCTGTCTAATGTCGATCAAGGCGTCTCTCCCCCCCCGTCCCGTAGGGACGACCGGTCAGTAGCCGGGGCGTGCCGCGAGCCTCTCGCGGTACCCCCGGTTCCCAAAACAATCACACAGGACCCCGTAGGGGTCCCCCCTCCACCTACCGCGCCCCCCCTTCACCTGCGCCCATCCGCGACATCTGCGATCCGCCCCCGTTCGAGCATTCATCAAGAAATAGAAAGCGAGAGGGCCGTCAGCCCCCCACGCCTCCATCTCACGTCCTGCGCCCCCCGCGCCGCAGCGGGCCCAATTCGAACCGAAAACCCCGCCCGCCCGAGCGCCAAGAAGCCCCGGCATCTAACCGGGAAAGCCTCCCACCCCTCATCCACGGCCCGGCAGCCGGCATCGTTGACTAGTACCTGCGCGTGGTCTGCGTTTCCACGGAACTCGAATACGGCCGGCTCACCGAAGTTTCCTCCGTGACCGTAGTCTGTGTCGTCGGCTGCGGCTGCGGCCGCGGCTGCTCCACTGTGGTGCAGTTGGAAAGCAGCAGTAAGCCACCGAGGCTGAGAATGAATGTAAGGGCGGTTTTCATAGTGTTGATTGGTTGATGTTACTTGATAGTCGCGGCGGTCCGTATCATGAATCCCACTCTAACAGGCACTTCCCTTCAGCGCGATGGGGTGCAACCCTACTTCATTAGGGTGAGGTTGATGCCTCTCCAACTGCCACAGAGTCCCTCACCACATTCCCCTGCCCCCCATTCCCTTGCCTCTCCCTCTCCCACCCCATCCATCGCCCCCATCAATACCCCCATCGCGAAAACCAATGTCGCCCTCCCTCCCCCACTCTGCCATGATACCCTCATGAAAATCCCCGAAGGCCTCGAACGCCGCACCGAAGCCGAAATCCGCGAGGAACTGCGCGGCTTCCCCCCGCCCGCCATCGACGCCGTCGTCTCCCTCAAATCCGGCACCAACCCCGCCAGCCTCCGCGCCTGCCTCCTCTCCGTCCTCGAATTCTACCTCCCCCAAGCCGCCCGCCGTTCGCTCGCCGACGTCCCCGACTCCGCCCGTCTCCGCGAAGACCTCGCACTCGACTCCCTCGCCCTCGCCGAAGCCGCCTTCAAACTCGACGAGGTCCTCGGCATCCCCGTCGAAACCCGCGAAGTCGGCAACCTCGCCACCGTCGGCGACCTCCACGCCTTCTTCTGCGCCCGGCTCCAATCCGACCCGTCATGAACGACGTCGTCGTCACCGGCGTCGGCCTCGTCTCCAGTCTCGGCACCAATGCCGCCGACGCCCTCGACGCCATGCGCCACCTCCGCACCGGCCTCGTCCCGTGGCACCCGCTCCCTGACACCAATCTCCCCGTCACCATCGCCGGCCCCATCCCCGGCTTCGACGTCTCCGGCCTCGACGCCGCCTCATGGTCATGGCCCGACCACCTCCCCATCGACCGCTCCGTCCTCCGCGGCATGCCGCCCCACGGTCTCTACGCCATGGCCGCCCTCACCGAAGCCATGGCTCAGGCCAATCTCGCACCCGACGCCTGCCGCGATGGCCGCACCGGTCTCTACGCCGCCTCCGGTGGCTCTCCACGCCTAACCTTCCGCCGCCTCGCCGCCATGGAAAACAACGCATGGCAGCGCGGCCACCCGTTAGGCGTCATCAGCAGCGTCGCAGGCACCCTCAACTTCCACTTCGCCGCCATCCTCGGCATCCGCGGCGAATCCTGCGGCTTCGTCTCCGCCTGCGCTTCCTCCGCCCACGCCATCGGCTACGCCGCCGACTCCATCCGCCTCGGCCGCCAGGACCGCATCGTCGTCATCGGCGCAGAAGACCTCTGCCTCGAATCCGTCATGCCCTTCCACGGCATGGGTGCCCTAACCACCGGCTCCGACCCCGCCCTCGCCATGCGCCCGTTCGACCGCGATCGCTCAGGATTCGCCGCCACCGGAGGCGCCGCCGTCCTCATCCTTGAATCCTCCTCCTCCGCCCGCCGACGCCACGTCACTCCCCTCGCCCGCCTCGCCGGTTGGGGCCAGGCCGCCGACGGCTACCACCCCGCCGCCCCTCACCCTCAGGGAATCGGCCTCGCCGACGCCATCAACCTCGCCCTCGCCGACGCCCAATCCTCCCCCGCCGACGTCGATTACATCAACGCCCACGGCACCGGCACCCCCGCAGGCGACGCCGCCGAAGCACTCGCTCTCTCCCGCATCTTCAACTCCTCCTGCCCTCCCATCTCCAGCACCAAAGCCCTCACCGGTCACGGTCTCTCCCTCGCAGGGGCCATGGAAGCCGTCCTATCCATTCTCGCCCTGCGCCACGCCATCATCCCCGGCCAGGCCCACCTCACCCACCCACTCCCCGAAGGCGCTCACCTCAACTTCCCGCGCCTCACCACCAGCCACCCCATCCGCTCGGCCCTCAACAACAGCTCGGGCTTCGGCGGTGCCAACGTCGTCCACCTCTTCACCCATGCCTGACCTCCCCCACTCCATGACCGATCCCCTCACCCTCCTCATGCTCAAAACCGTCTGGGCTGGCATGCTCGCAGGCGTCCTCAGCGGTGCCATCATCGGCCTCTTCTTCGCCCGCGAAGACTTCATGGGAGGCTATCAAAGCTGGCGCCGCCGCCTCACCCGCCTCGGCCACATCTCCTTCTTCGGCCTCGCCCTCGTCAACGCCGTCTTCGCCTTCACCCACCACGTCGCCTCCCTCGATTCATGGTGGGCCCGCATCGCCTCCATCGGCTTCCTCACCGGAGCCGCCACCATGCCCCTCATCTGCTTCCTCGCCGCATGGAAACAACCCCTGCGCCACCTCTTCCCCATCCCCGTCATCTCCGTCTCCACAGGCATCATCGCCACCCTCGTCGGATGGCCCTGAGACATCCAACCCTCACCCTCACAACTCCATGAAACTCGGCTTCATCGCCATGTCCGGCGTCCGCTGCCAGAACGCGGAACTCCTCGCCATCGGCCTCAACCTCCCAGGCTTCGTCGAACGCAGCAAGGTCATCGCCTCCCTCCCCTCCCTCGGTCTCCTCACCCTCGCTGGCATGACCCCGCCAGAACTCGAAATCTCCTACGTCGAAGTCCCCGACATCAAAAACCTCGACGGCCTCCCCGGCGACTTCGACGCCGTCGCCATCTCCTCCTTCTCCGCCCAGATCCGCGAAGCCTATCAACTCGCCGACCGCTGCCGCGCCGCAGGCATCACCGTCATCATGGGCGGCCTCCACGTCACCGCCCGACCCGACGAAGCCCTCCAGCACGCCGACTGCGTCGTCATCGGCGAAGGCGAACCCGTCTGGCCCACCGTCGCCGCAGATCTCCTCGCCAACCGCCTCCAGCCTCGCTACGACGCCCGCCCCCAGCGCTTCGACTTCGCTAACTCCCCCATGCCGCGCTTCGATCTCCTCGAAATCCCGCGCTACAACCGCCTCACCGTCCAAACCCAACGCGGCTGCCCATACAATTGCGACTTCTGCGGAGCCAGCATCCGCCTCGCCCCCGGCTTCCGCGCCAAACCCGTCCCCCGCGTCATCGACGAACTCCTCGCCATCAAAGACCTCTGGCCCCACCCGTTCATCGAATTCGCCGACGATAACACGTTCGCCGACCG
>CANHUG010000137.1 GCA_947462995.1 Verrucomicrobiales bacterium
AATTCTTTTGGAAATTGAGGGGGGGGCAAGATTCTGTGTCGGTTTGGTGACGGTTATGGTGGGGGCGGGATCTCCAGTGGGAGGGCGGTTTGGGGTGTGGTGGTGAGGGAGTTGAGTGGTGGCATACTGGAAAACCCTACCCCAACCATCTCAATCGAGGGGGTTGCCTGAAAATCAGGTAGGGCGGAGGGATTGATTACTAGTTGACAGTCATGGGATTGATGGATAGGAGGTTTTTTTCCCTCGGGGGAGCGGGAATCGTTTTGACGGCGTCCGGGGACAGACTGCCGTGCGGGGCGACCCGCCCCCCCGTGGGAACTTTGGGAGTGGTCTAGTGCGGCCCGTCTTACAGATGGCATCTTCTGATTTTGTGGGAAGGAAGAAGGATTCAGCCACGCTGTGGAGGGAGGGGGACGGGTCTTTTTCCCGATTCCTGTGTTGCTCGTCGGTTGCGAATCCTGATTCGCGCCCTCCTCGCGCCTAGGACTCGGAAAAAATCCCTCGTCCATAAGACACCATCTGTAAGACGGACTACACTAGGGGACTGAGAGGAGCCATTTGACGATGGCGGCGACGTCGGCGTCTGGCATGGAGGCGGCGAGGTTTGGCATGACGGATTTTCCGTTGATGTAGCCTGCGGATTTGATGTCGGCGATGGGGATGGCTGAGGAGGCGCCGCCCATGGAGAGGATCGTTATGTCGCGGGTGGTTTCGGAGCGTTTGAAGCCTTCGATGGTGGTGCCGTCCTTTCGGGTGATGCGGTAGAGGCGGAAGACGTGTTCGGTGGCGGCGTCCGGGGCGATGATGGCGGTGATGAGGCCATCGAGGTCGCGTTTGGAGGAACCGGCGAGAGGGGGGGCGAAGCCGACGCCTTTGCCTGCGATGGCGTGGCAGGTGAGGCAGATGGAGGCGACGAGGGGTTGGCCGGAAGCGGGGGAGGCGGTTGGGAGGGCGGCTTTGATGGCGGCGATGCGGGAGTTGGTGCTAGCGATGGTGTCGGCGTCTGGCGAGGGGACAGAGTCGATGGTTTTGTCCCATGGGGATTCGGCGACGAGGGCTGGGGATGATTTGGTGGAGGCGAGGTTGAGGAGAAAGTCCTGGAAGGCGCGTTCGTAGGAGCCGCCGAGAGCGAGGTAGGAACCGTTCCAGCCGTTGACTTTGGTGGTGGGGGCTGGGGAGGAGGACCAGCGCTGGAGCCATGCGATGTGGGTGGGATTGACTGGGCCGGGGGCGCGGCGGAAGCAGCGGAGGATTTCGTAGCGGACGGACCATGAGGGTTCGTCGGCGAGGGGTTGGAGGAGAGAGAAGACGGTGTCTTCGGGGATGCGGAGGGAGGAGAGGGCGCGGACGGCTTCGCGGCGGACGTCGGGAGAGATGTGGGCGAGGAGGGAGGACCAGAGAGTGGGGTTGAAGTGGCCGAGTTCTTCGAGGGCCCAGAGCGAGTGGATGCGGGTGTCGTCCGGGGTGGCGGGGTCGGTTAGGATGGCGGAGAGCGCGGGGATGGTTTCGGTGGCTTGGCGGTCGGCGATCTGGTGCCATGCGGCGCGCATTTCCCATGTGTTGTCGGCGCGGAGACGGGCGGGGAGGTCAGCGGAGGGGAGGGCGGCGATGTCTGGGGCGGTGCGGCGGGATTGGGAGCTGTGGCGGACGCGCCAGATGCGGCCGTGTTCCTTGTCGCGTGCGGGGTGGTCGCGGGCGATTTCGTTGTGGGAGATGATGCGGTTGTACCAGTCGGTGATGTAGAGACAGCCGTCGGGGCCGAAGGTGATGGCGACGGGGCGGAACATGGGGTCGGCGGAGGAGACGAGGTCGCCGGCTTTTTCGAATGTCCAGACCCCGTTAGGGTTGAGGGAAGTGCGGACGGCGTGGATTTTGCCGAGGATGGGATTGGCGACGAAGAGGAGCCCGTGCCATGGGGTGGGGAAGGAGCCGGAGCGGTCGTCGGCGAAGGCCATGCCTGAGAAGCCGGTGCCGCCGAGGTTGAGGCCTTCGGCGGTGGGAGGGTGGATGGGTGTGTCGGGGTGGAGTCGGGTGTCGATGAAGCTAGGGTAGGAGGAGTCTTCTTCGAACGGGACGACGCTGTAGCCGAGGTCATTGGCTTCGTGGAAGAAGACGCGGCCGGAGCGTGAGTGGGCCCATGCCCAGATGTTGTTGAGGCCGGCTCCGATGATGCGGGTGTCGGAGCCGTCAGGTTTCATGGAGGCGATGAGGGTCTTGTTGAAATCGAAGGCGCGACCGGAGGCGTCGGTGATGCGGCCGTTGTTGAGGACGCCCTGGGAATAGACGATGCGGTTGCCGGGCATGCGGGTGAGCTGGTGGGGGAGCGTGTGGGTGTCCTGGATGCCGAAGCCTTTGACGAGGGACTTGCGGGAATCGGCGCGTCCATCGTTGTTAGTGTCTTCGAGGAAGAGGATTTCCGGGCCTTGGGCGACGAAGGCTCCGTTGCGGTGGGGGAGGACGGACATGGGCATGACCATGCCGTCGGCGAAGTTGCGGGCCTTGTGCGGGCCGGGGGTGAGGGGCTGGTCGATGACGACGATGCGGTCGGGGCCGGGTTTTTCCCAGACGCCGGGGTCCTGGTCGCGCGGGTAGGCGGTGGCGGTGAGGGACCAGAGCCTGCCGTGGTCGTCGAAGGTGGTCATGACTGGTTTGGGGAGGCCGGATTCCTCGCTGGCGACGAGTTCCATGATGAAGCCGTCGGGGAGGGAGAACGTGGCGAGCTGTGCGGCGGGAGTGAGGGCGGGAGCGGCGTCGGCGTTACCGGTTTTGAGGGGTTGAGGGTTGGCGGGTGCGGGAGGGTTGGCTGGGCGGAGTTTGGGGCCGAGGGCGGTGACGGGGCCGGCGGAGGCTGGGGCGGCGACGAGGTAGTCGAGGCCGAGCATGTAGCCTTTGAGGGCGGCTGGGTTGGCGGCGGTGACGCGGATGGCGAGGCGGTGTTCGCCGGCGGAGAGGGCGACAGGTTTGCCGAGGGGGATGGTGCCGGTGTGGATGACGCCGTTGTTGAAGCAATCGATGGGGCCTGCGAGCGGTTGGCCGTCGAGGGAGAATTCGAAGATGCCGTAGTCGATGGCTTTGGTGAGGCCGGCGGCGAGGTTGTAGGTGTCGGTGGCGGGGATGGGGAGGGCGAGTTCGAGGACATCGCCCGGGGAGGCTCCGGTCCACCAGAGGTGGGAATTGCCGCTCCATGCGCCATCGCCGTAGGGTTTGAGGTCCTGGGGGGCGGCGGTGCCGGATTTCTGGAGGATTTTAAGGGATTCGCCTTCGAGGATGGTGGGGGAGGAGTTGGCTGCGAGGAGGGGGGAGAGAGGGAGGAGGACGGTCGCGAGGAAGAGGAGCGGGTGCATGGGAGGGGTGAGATGAAAAGGGGTGCGGGGGCGACAAGAAGACAGACCTCTTGGGGGTGTTTGAAAGTGAGTAGCGGGGCGGAGAGTCGGTGGCAAGGAAGAGGAGGTTCCGCGGGGGCGTTGCGTTACTTTTCGAATCTACATAAAATCAGTAGAATATAGAGCTATGATGAACGACAAGAAGAGACGAGAAGCATGAAGATTCCGACGACGACGCGCAGTGAAGATCAGTGGCTTGAGTTGGTGAGGCGAGAGGACAGGGCGTTTCGGTTTGGAGTGATGGAGTTGGCGGTGGTGGATGGCGGGTTCCGGGACGCTGGTGACGGTGAAGGTGCCGGGGTTTTAGGCAGGGGTGAGGTTGAGCGTGCCTTCGCTGCTGGGGAGGTTGATGAGATAGCCTCCGGCGGTTCCGTTGTAGACGTTGAGAGTGGCGAGGGTGCCGGTGGCATTGAAGGCTGTATCAGCCGAGGGCGGATTGGGCGACGGGGACGAGAGGGATGGGTGTGGCGATGCGGTTGGCGAGCCATGGCCACGGGCCGAAGCCGGAGTCGAGATTGATGTGAGCGGCTTCGTTTGGGAGGAGGTGGGTTTGGAGGCGGAGGGGAGCGCCGTAGGTGCTGGCGGCTCCGGAGGGGCAGAAGGGGTCGGCGGCGGAGCAGACGAGGAGGGCGTCAGGTGAGGAGCGGTGGAGGGCGAGTGGGTTGAGGGGTACGGGGAAGAAGGATTGGATGGGAGGAGGTGCGGCGTCGATGGAGGGCGGGGCGACGAGGAAGAGCTTGAGGGTGCGGGTATCGGGGTGGTTGTGGAGGTAGTGGAGCCAGAGGATGGTGCCGAGGGAGTGGCAGACGACGATGGGCGGAGAGGAGAGAGATTGGAGGGTGTGGTGGAGGGCGGCGAGCCAGTCGGGGAGACTGGGGTGTGTGGGGTTCGGGAAGAGCGGGAAGTGGACGCGGTGGCCCGCGGCGGCGAGGGAGGAGGCAAGCCAGTGCTGCCAGTGGCCGGGCGGGGAGCCGTGCCAGCCGTGGACGATGACGACGTCGGGGAGGTCGGGCTGGGCGGGAGGGATCATGTGATGGTTTCGAGGGGGGTATCGGAGCGGTTGCCCCAGTCGGTCCAGCTACCGTCGTAGTTTCTTGAAACAAGAAGACAGACCTCTGAATCGCTGGGTGGGGAGGGGTGGTTCAGGGCGGGACGAAAGTCCGGCGATGTGGAGAAGCAGAGAGGCCTTTTGGAGGGGGGCGGCCGTCTGCGGAGGGAGTTCTGTCCGATGGGTTCAGTAAATAAGGAGACAGGCCGCTGCGCGGACAAGAAGATAGGTCTCTGGACGGGGGAATACTGGACCGTGTTGGGAGTGTGCCAAGGAGGCGGGATAAAAAGACAGGCTTCTGTGGGGGACGGCTTGGAGACGTTGGGGGCGGAGACGGAGGAGACGGGTGTGCCTGTGGAGGTACCGGAGACGGAGATGTTGGCGACGTTGAGGACGCTGTGCAGCGCTTGCGGGAATGCGGAGTAGGCATGAAAGTCTCGGAAGATGACCCAGGACTTCACCCAACGAAATAAAATGGTCGGCGGGGTCATCCAAATGTTCCATGGTGCGGCCATCGCTACATTGGCTGCTCTCTATTCAACGGAAGTGCTGGGTTGGAATGCTGCAGCTGCCACGTTTGCTTGGGTTCTTGGGGCGCTCGTTTCATGCATTCCCGTAGCGCGCTCCGTGCTGGTATTCTTTGCGGTCAAAAGTATTGCCACTTGGTGGGTGGCGTTACTGGCGGTTATTGCGTTGGGAGTCGCAGGGGCGGTAGGCAAAGGATTCAGCAAAGCCACACGCGTTTGATTTAGACTAGTGAGCAGCGGATAATCAGACAGGCCTCCTGGTGGAGGTGGGATTGCGGGCTGGTGGGGCGGGCGGGGAATCGACTTGGGGTCAGGGGGGAGGAGGGGGGGCGGCTTTGCGGCGGCGGGGGTCTTCTGGGTCGTCTTCGGAGTCGGTGCCGCCGTAGCCGATGACTTCGACGGTGAAGAGGGAGGGGGAGGGATCGGGGGCTGGTGGGGAGTTGCGGGAGGTGGTGGTGTTGGTGGAATTGGTGGCGGCGTTGGAGTTGGCTCCGGCGGCGTTGGCGGCGGAGGTGAGGCCGGAGACGTTGGGTGCGGAGACGGAGGAGGCGGGGGTGCCTGTGGAGGTGCCGGAGACGGAGATGTTGCCGGCGTTGAGGACCTGGGTGGCGGCGATGGTGAGGTTGCCGGAGGAGCGGATGCCGGCGTCACCGGCGTCGACGAAGCCGGCTGGGGCGATGAGGTCGACGTCGCCCGGGGGGACGCCTTGGACGGCGGTGAGGACGCCGATGCCGCCGCCGGCGGCGAGGCCGGCGAGGTCGGTCTGGACGGCGCCGCTTTGGGGGTCGATGAGGACGCGGGTGGGAGGGGCGCTGCGGACGGTGCGGGCGGAGCTGCCTGCGGCGATGTTGCCTTCTGAGGACCAGATGATCTGGCTACCGCCGCGGAGGGTGAAGATGCGGCCGATGCCGACGCTGACGTCGTCGCGTGTGAAGATGCGGATGGGGCCACCGCTTTCGGTGACGATGCCTGGAGGGGCGAGGGGATTGCCGATGGTGGTGTCGGCCATGGTGAGCCCGCCGCCTGGGTTGAGGATGGAGATGGTGCCGCCGTTGCGTGTACGGATGTCGCGGCCGCGGGTGAGGATGGTGCCGGAGGCTGGGTTGGGGAAGAGAGAGGCGATGGCGGCGAAGCCGGAGGGGTAGCCTGGGGAGGTGCCGGAGGCCTGGGTGCGGCCGGCGTCGCGGAGGGTGAGGAAGAAGATTTCGAGGGCGGCGCGGCGTTTGGATTCGGGGTCGAGGGAATCGAGGGGGAGCCCGCCGGTGATGGAGGAGATTTCGGAGGAATAGAGTTGGCTGGAGGCGAGGAGAGAGGAGAAGTCGAGGAGAGTGTTGTCGAGGCTGGTGGCTGGGCCAATGCCAGCGGCGGCGATGAGGTCTGCGCCGGAGAAGGGGAGCCATGGGTTGCGGGCGTTGCCGATGCTGGTGATGCCGGTGCCGGTGCCGTCGGGGTTGGCGGCGACGGTGCCGAGGTCGAGGTTTCTGGCGGCGAGGACCTCGAGCGTGCCGGGGCCGCCGATCTGGAGGTCGCCGGCGAGCGGGAGGGCGTCGGCGTTAGGGAGATTGCCGGGGAGGTTGGCGGCGGCGCGGAGCGGGGAGCTGGCGTTGGCGGGGACGATGTCGCGGGCGGCGGAGACGATGGAGAAGTCGGAGGGGGTGAGGTTCTGGAGGTAGAGGGCGACGTCGGTGAGGTCGCGACCGGCGTGGATGCGTGAGGGTTTGGGTGCGAAGAGGGAGAGACCGGAGATGTCGCCGGAGACGGCGAAGAGACGGACGGGGTTAGGGTCGCCGGCGTGGAGGAGGCTAGGGGCGTGGAGGGCCTGTTTGGTCTGGAGGACGGCGGAGGTGGTGCCGGATTCTGCGAAGAGGGCGTCGATGCCAGCGAAGAAGAGCGGGCGGCGGGTGGTGACGGCCTGGGCCTGAGGGGTGGTGTAGCCGAGCGGGTTGAGGGCGTTAGGAACGTCGAGCGGACTGGCGTCGGAGAGATTGATGGTGGAGAGCCCCCATGATTGCTGGAGGGAGCCGACGGAGACGAGCCCGTTGGGTTGGAGCCCGAGGATGCCGCCGGAGGCGAGGAGGGAGAGATTGCCGCGCGGGGCGGGGGAGAGCGTGAGGTTTCCGGAGAGGAGGAGGTCGCCGTTCCATGCGGCGGCGTCGAGTGAGCCGGGCATGATGGAGGCGATGGTTTTGTAGCGGATGATTTCGTCGATGCCGGCCTCGTTGAGACGGAGCCATGGTTTGGAGCGCGCGGCGGTGTCGGTGCCGAGCATGAGTTTGTTAGCCGCCCAGAGGTAGAGGAGCGGGTCGGCGGAACCGGCGGACTGGAGGAACGGAGTGGCTTCCGAGCGGAGCGTGATGGAGCCGCCGAGGGAGGAGATGCGGATGGAGGCGTCGGTGCTGTAGGAGGAGAGCCATGATTTGTACCATGTGGAATTGCCGAGGCCTGCGGGGAGGAGGAAGGGATTGGCGACGGGGCCGAGGAGGACATTGCCGCGGGCGGAGACATCGAAGGAAGCCTTGCCTGCGAAGAGCGTGGTGGGGAGCTGGGTGAGCGGGCTGGCCTGTCCGGCGGCGATGCTGCTGGGTGATAGGACTGAGCGGGTGGCGTTGGTGAGGATGTCGCCGCCAGCGGAGAGCGAGGCGCGGCCGCGTTCGACATAATAGACCCCGGCGTCGAGGTTGGAACCGGCGCGGACGGAGAGGTCGCCGCCGCCGAGTTCGAGGATGGATTGGAAGGCGGCGAGCGGGTTGGCGTCGGAGCCCTTGGTGACGCGGAGGTTGGTGGGGATGACGGCGTCGACGTTGCTGATGGCGGCGGCGGCGGCGAGGGAGACGTGGCCGCCGCCGAGGGCTCCGACGCCCTGGTAGAAGTTGTTGAAGTCGATCCACCAGCTGGTGGAAAGGATGTCGTTAGCGACGCGGCCTGCGGCGAATCGGCCGGTGGCGGGGTCGACGGTGCCGCGGCGGTAGAGCCAGTTGGAGGGGAGCTGGAACTGGGAATCGGGGACGAGCTGGCCGGAGCTGTTGCGGGTGAGCCGTTCGATGTTGCGTCCTGCGGAGAGGGCGACATTGCCGCCGGCCATGCTGTACTGGGCTGGGTAGAGTGAGGTGAGTTGCGCTGCGCCGAGGCCGGGGGTTCCGGCGGGGGGCTGGCCGGGTCTGGGGACGTCGAAGGTGCCGCCGAGAGAGGCGTCGGCGACGGCGGTGCCGGCGGAGTAGATGGCGGTGAGCTGGTTGAGGAAGCGGATGTCGGTGGCGGCGGTGATGGATATGTCGCCGCTGCCGGTGCGGACGACCTGCCAGCGCTGCGGGATGACCGAGCGGGTGAGGGCGTTGTCGCCGCCGCTGACGTTGTTATTCTGTTCGTCGGCGGAGGAACCGGCTTTACCGAGGATGAACGAGCCGGGGGACTGGGAGGTGGCGGAGGAGGCTGCGGCGGCGAGGTCAGCACCAGCGGTGAAGCGATAGGACCATGACTGGGAGTTGGCGGGGAGGAGCGGGTTCTGGGCGGAGAGACGGCCCTGCCAGAGCTGGAGGTTGGCTGGAGGTGGGTTGTTAGTGGGGGCGAAGGGTGTGAAGCCGTCGCTGAGGGAGTTGTTGAAGACGATGTCGCCGGAGGCGCGGAGCGTGAGATTGCCCGGGGCGCTGCGCGGGCCGAAGCGGAAGGTGGAGAGGTCCCAGTCGTTGAGAGTGGTGGTGGAGGCGGAGCCTAGCGTGAGGTTTCCGGAGCGATTGATGATTTCGGCTCCGGGGACGAGGATGAGGGAGGCGGCGAGGTCGGGGCGTGCGGAGGAGAGACGATTGAGGATGGAGGAGTAGGCGGCGGAGGCGGATCCGGCGGAGCCGAGGAAGGCGGAGGCGTCGTTGCGGATGGAGGATTGGACGGTGGAGGTGATGTTGCCGCCGGAGCTGGTGAGGTCGTAGATGCGGTAGCCTTCGGCGACGATGCTGGAGGCACCGGAGATGGAGGCGGCGATGGGATTGATGAGGAGATCGTCGGCGGAGCGCGGGGCGCGGAGGAGGAGCGTGCCGGAGAACTGGCCGAGGGAGGGACTGTCGGCGGAGTTGGCGGCGACGGAGAGATTGA
>CANHUG010000138.1 GCA_947462995.1 Verrucomicrobiales bacterium
CTTGTTATCGCTCCGGCTGTCATCCCACAGCGATGGATAATACTGCGCCACAATCCGGTCGAGCACGTCACCACTGTCAAACACCCGGCGTCCTTCCGCATCCAGAATCGAGAACGACCGCCCGCCGTACGACAGGATCCGGTCAATGTCCCCGTCTCCATCAAGGTCACCGCGCAGGCCCGGCACATTCGAAACCGTCAACCGTCCCAGTTGATCGTTCCCCTTCAATCCAGTCCCGGCACTCGCTGAACCCGAGCCACCTGCCGTCCCCTCCGTCGGGAACACCGTGTTATCCAGATCATAAACCGCTGTCGTCACCGGCACCCCGCCCACGTTCACCACCGTCGTCGCATTCACCGTCGTCGTCTCCGCAGGCACCATGAAGTCATTCCGGTCATCCCCTTCGTTCGCCGTCACATAATAGGTCGCCCCACCGGTCTGGTAGGCCGCAATCGCATCCGGCATGAACATCCCATACGCCGGCAGGCCCGCCTTCAACTCAATCGCCTGACCATTCCCGCTCCCGTCACGATCCGAAAAGTCACCCGTCACCCGCGCATAGTTCTTCAACCCTAGCGGCTTCACCGCCGTAATCGTCGCCGTCGCAATGTCCAGCGTCGCAATCGCATTCGCTTCCTGCAGGGTCACCATCGCCCGCATCCCATCCGGCGACACCGCAATGTATTCAGGCTCCAGATCCCTTGAAGCCGCACGCCCCGGGAACACCCGCACACCCGCTGCCCGTAGCGCACTCTCCTGCCCGTCAAATGCCGCAAAACCCGCCGTCATCACCGTCGGCGACGCAAACCCGCCGCTCACATCAATGATGCTCACCGACCCAACCGGATCAGGATCCGCCGGAGCAGGTGCCGGAGCCACCACCGGCGCAGTCATTTCACCTTCGTTTGCCACCAGCACTTTCGTCCCGTCCGGCGTGAAAATAAGTTGGTCAGGCACCGCACCCACCATCACCGATCCCAGCAACGCTCCCGTCGCCGGCGCAAAGAACGCCACCGTCCCAGGCAGGGTCTTGTCAGGACTCGCAATCAGCGACGCCGCCAGCACCCCATTCTTCACCACCACATGCGACACATCTTTCGTCGTCAGGCCCAGCGTCGTCGGATCAATCGGAGCCAACCGCACCGGAGCCGCTGGATTTGATAGATCGATCACCTGAATCCCCGCATTAGACGCACTGAACGCACGCTTCGAAGCCGGATCAAATGCCGGAATCTCTGCCCCGCCCACTCCCGTCGCCGTCCCGTTGTCACTCACCACCACCGACCCCGCCAGCACCGCCGTCAGCGCATTGTTCGGAACCGTCGGCACCACCGGAGCCGGCGTCACCGTCACCGTGAAACTCACCTGCTCAGTCCCAACCGTATATGTCAGCACATTCGCACCCTCAGCCGCCAGCGCAGGATCAAACACCCCGCCCTCTACCCCAGCACCCGCAAACACCCCGCCCACCGGCCTCGCACCCGTCACCTCAGCCAGCGCCAGCGGCGAACCATCAGCCCCCACACTCAATCCCGCCGTCGCCGCCGCATTCACCGTCACATTCACCGTCAGTTCATGCACCGTCAGGGTCTGCGACACTTCACTCGCCACCAGCAGCAGCGCCTTCCCAGTCGGACTGTCCCCCGGAGCCACAAACGCCATCCCCTCAGGATTCAGATCCCCAGTCCGCCGCAGCCCACCCGTGAAACTCACCGCCGCAGGATTCGTGACGTCAAACACCAGAACCATGTGCGACCGCTCCAACCCGATGAACGCATACGTCTGCGCCCCGATCGTCGCCACCGTCACACCCTCAGGCTCCGGCCCCTTGTTGTCGCTCCGCCCATCATCGAAATTCGCAAGGAACTGCGACGCCATGATGTTCTCCAGCATGTCACCGCTATCAAAAACGATCTCGCCAGCCGCATTCAGAATCGAAAACGACCGCCCACCGTAACTCAGGATCTCATCAATGTCCCCATCGCCATCCGTATCCCCGCGAATCCCCGGCACATTCGATACCGTCAACCGCCCAAGGCTCGCCTGATTCTTCAAAGCAGCCTCATTCGGAAACACCGCGTTATCCAGATCATACGCCGCATTCCCCACAGTCGTCGTTTCCGCAGGCACAATGAAATCATTCCGGTCATCCCCTTCATTCGCCGTCACATAGTAAGTCGCTCCACCCGACCGGTACGCCGCCACCGCATCCGGCATGTACAAACCGTACACCGGTTGCCCCGCCAGCGGGTTCACCAGCGCCACCGCGCCCGCCCCGTCACGATCACTGAAATCATACTCGCCCGCCGCAAAGTTCTTCTTCCCTAGCGCCTTGATGCTCGTGAACGCCGCCGTGTCAAGATCAAGCACCGCCACCGCATTCGCCTCCTGCAGCGTCACCAACGCCGTCTTGCTGTCCGCACTCACCGCAAAATACTCAGGCTCCAGATCCCGCGAAGGCACACCCCCGGGGAACAACCGCACCCCACTCGCCACCAGCGTCGCCGCCTGCGCATCAAATGCCGTGAAATCCGCCGTCGTCACCGCAGGACTCGCAAACCCTCCAGCCACATCCACAATACTCACCCCTCCCATCGTCAGATCGTCCACCACATTCCCAGCCGTCTCGCCTTCGTTCGCCACCAGCAGCTTGCTTCCATCAGGCGTAAACGCAATGTGGTCAGGATTCGGCCCCGTCACCGCACTCCCCAGCAGCGCACCCGTCGCCGCATCCAAAAACACCACGTACCCCACATCCGTCTTCGGCACCGAAATCACCCCCGCCGCCAGCACCGCAGGCCCGCCCCCAGTCGCCTTCCTCACCGTCACCGACGAAACATCATTGCTCGTCAACCCTGGCACCCCAAGCGTGGCCGGTGTAATCACCGACACAAAAGCAGGTGCCGCCGGATTAGATAGGTCGATCACCTGAATCCCCGTGTTCGATGACGTGAACGCCCGCCTCGACGCAGGATCAAAGGCCGGAATCTCCGCCCCTCCCGTCAGTGGCGCCGCATCCAGATCAATGAACCCCTTCACCGTCCCGCCCAGCACTCCCGTCGCCGGAAACCTCGATGGCACAAAATCATCATTCACAATCGTCCCCGTCCCCACCGCAGTCCCCAGCACCGTCGCACCCGTCGTGTTCACAATCCCAGAAAGCGTCAGGACCACCGTCTCGCCAGCCTCGATCACCGTATCACCATTCACCGTCACCGTCACCGTCACCGTCTGCGACGCTGCTCCACCCGCTGCAAAATTCAGCGTCCCGGCCGCAATCGCCACATAATCCGTCCCCGATACCGCCGTCCCGCTGAACGCATAATTCACGGCAAAGGCCGTGTCCGTCACCGTCCGGCTCACCGTGAACACCAATGACGATGTCCCGCTGTTCCCCTCCGTCACCGACGTGTTCGCCACACTCACAGGATACCCCACCGCAATCACAAACGTCGTGCTCACCGACCCCGGCGGCACCCAGTTGTCCGTCGCCGTCAGCCGCACCGTGTACCGGCCAATGTCGGCCACCGCTGGCGTCCCGCTGAAGGTCCGCGTCGCCGCATTGAAACTCAGCCACGCCGGCAGCGCCGACCCGTCATCCAGTGTCGCCCCGTACGTCAATGGATGCCCGTCCGCGTCCGCAAAGGTATTCGCTGGAAACGCATACGAAAACGCCACCGTCACCGGCGCATTCCGCTCGCTGATCGGCGTCGCCACCGTCGGCGCACGGTTCGCATCATCATTCAGAATCGTCCCCACACCCCGCGCATCCAGCAGGCTCGCCACATCTCCCGTCACCACCAGATCCGTCAGATCTACAAACACCGTCTCATCCGCCTCCGCCAGCACGTCCCCCTTCACCGACACCGTCACCGTCTCGCTCATCGACCCTCCAGCCGCAAATGTCAGGGTCCCATTTCCAGCCGTATAATCTCCAGGCTGCACCGCCGTCCCGTTCACCGTCGCCCACTTCACCGTGAAATCCGCTCCATTCGTGCTCCGCGTCACCGTGAAACTCAAATCCACCGTCCCGCTGTTCCCCTCCGCCATACTCACATCACTGATCGATACCGCATCGTCCGCGGCAACCTGTCCCGCCATCATCAGCCCGCCAGCCATCAGGCCGGCCACTGCTCGCAGGACCTTATTTGATCTCACTCGCTTATTCATATCGTTTGGAAATTGGTGCCGCCCCCTTTTATTTCAGTGAGGCGGCCCGCATCATGTATTCATACCAATCACCGACAATGTTTTTAAGGTGCCGAAACAGCCACATTGTATGTCTATCTTCCGGCACCGTCGCTCGCCCCGCACAACTCTGTGTCGGTTCCGACCCGCAGTCATCCACCAGCATCTCCAGCCGCCCCTTCCTCCCCCGCACCCCTCCAGACCCCGCCCCGCACACCCCCAACCGTACGCGCACAGGCAGTTGACGCCGCTCCCGCCCGTCTGCTATGACAACCCCGGCTCAATCATCTGCCAACCCTACTTACCCCCATGCATCCCGCATTCCGCATCGCTCTCTTCTGCTGCGCCCTCCAGCCAGTCGTCGCCCACGACGGCAGCCTCCTCCAGCACGCCACCAAACCGCTCCGCCGCTCGCTCGCCGAAGCCCCCTTCCCAGTCGTCACCGGATCCGGTTCACTCGCCTACCAGACCGTCCCAGGCTGGGGCGCCGTCCCCGGCACCGTCAACATCGGCCCCACCCACGGCGGCGTGGTCGTCGACAAAGCCGGCCACATCTACGTCAGCTCCGATGGCAATGAAGGTCTCTTCGTCTTCAAACCCGATGGCGCTCTCGTCAAAAAAATCGCCCCCGAGTTCTCCGGCATCCACGGGCTCATGATCCGCGAAGAAGACGGCAAGGAATTCATCTACGCCGCCCACCTCCGCTCCAAACACGTCGTCAAACTCGACCTCGACGGCAACGCGGTCCTCAAACTCGGCTACCCCAAGGAAGCCAACGCCTACCCGGACGGCAACGGCTACGCCCCCACCGGCGTCACCGTCGGCCCAGACGGAGCCATCTTCGTCGCCGACGGCTACGGCAAATCCCTCATCCACAAATACGACGCCTCCGGCAAATACATCAAATCCTTCGGCGGCAAAGGCAACACCGACGGCAAATTCGAAACCTGCCACGGCATCGCCCTCGACACCCGCGGCCCCAAACCGCTCCTCCTCGTCTGCGACCGCGAAAACCGCCGTCTCGTCCACATGGACCTCGATGGCAACTTCGTCGCCGTCATCACCAAGGACCTCCGCCGCCCCTGCGCCGCCACCATCCACGGTGACCACGTCGCCATCGCCGAACTCGAAGCCCGCGTCACCATCATCGACAAATCCAACCAACCCGTCGCCTTCCTCGGCGATAATCCCGACAAAAGCCTCTGGGCCAAATTCCCAGCTGCTCAGTCCGAATGGAAAGACGGGCTCTTCACCGCCCCGCACGGTCTCTCCTACGACAAAGACGGCAACCTCTACGTCCAGGACTGGAACCAGACCGGCCGCATCACCAAAATGGTGAAACAAGCCGCTCAGTGACCCTCACTCCCGATCACTCGCGCGCCGCCGTCCCTCCCCGGGGCGGCGGCGCTTTTCTTTGTCTCCTCAAACCCCTCTCTCTCCTCGTCTCCCTAACCCTCCACGCCTCCGCCGACACCCCCTGGTCCTTCGACCCCTCTCTCCTCCCATCCCCCATCCGCAACGCCGCCTCCGGCCCGTTCCTCATCCGCGGCACCGCCCCCTCCTCCGCCTCCTCCTGCACGGTCTCCGTCACGCTCTCCACCACCGGCACCTCCTTCTCCGCACCCGCCACCATCACCGACGGTGCCTTCTCCCTCCGCTACCCTGACAATTTCCCCGGAGCCCCGCCCCTCGCCCCCGCTCTCCTCTACCTCGACGTCCTCTCAAATCCCGCCAATCCTCCCGACGCCGAAGCCCTCCTCGTCATCCACGGCACCAAACCGCCAGACCTCCCGCTCCCATTCTCCGACGACGCCCTCGATTCCTCCGGCCATCGCGACCACGACTCCGCCCAATTCCCGCTCCACCGCGCCCTCGTAAACCACTTCCTCCACAGCCGCGCCGCTTCCCTCATGGGCATCCGCCGCCCTGACTTCGATCTCGCCAAACCGGACGACCTAACGTGGTTCCGCAACCACGCCGCCCTCTACGACTTCGACCACCGCGACCGCGACTGGTCCTCCCCTCTCGGCCACCGCCCCGCCCGCGGCTTCTGGCAAGCCGTCTGGAACCGCTGGTTCAATCCGTCCAACAACCACCCATGGGACGGCAATCCTCAGAACCGCTCTCCTGACAACTTCCGCCCCTATACCTTCACCAACGACGCCGCAGACCTCGCCGTCCTCTACGCCATGCTCCGCCGCGCCTCCCCAGCCGCCCCGGACCACCGCGACGGTCTCCTCCGCGAGGTCATCGAAAACCTCCTCGCTCTCCAGCACCGCTCGCCTGACAATTTCGCCCTCCCCGACGCCTCCGGACGCCGCGAACACTACTCCGCAGGCGCCTTCCGCTACGGCATGTTCGAATCCGGCGAATGGCTCACCGAAGGCACCGGCTGGTTCGCCAACCCGCGCTTCCGCGACTTCGCCCACGGCGGGGTCTTCAACGGCCGCGCCGTCTGGGCCCTCGGCGAGGTCCTCGCCGCAGACCCCCAATCCCCTCTCGCCCCGCGCGTCCGCGACGCCCTCGCCCTCACGCTCCGCTTCTGCCTCCACGACGGTCTCGCCCACCACTACACGTCCCTGACACCCTCCGGCCTCCCGCTCTGGAATCACCCGGGCGAACACGGCTACCTCCTCCTCGGCCTCACCTCCGCCTGCCGTTCCATCCCGGACTTCCCAATCGCCCTCAACCCGACCCATCCGCCCCGCCCGCTCCGCGACATCACCGCCGACGCCCTCGACGCCCTAGCCGAATCCGCCGCCCCCGACGGCTCATGGACCGACTACGCCAACGTCAACGCCGTCAACATCGCCGCCCTCGCCTCCGGCACGCTCGTCCTCCCTTCCCACCCGCGCGCCCCCGCATGGCGCGACGCCACCCGCAAAGCCACCACGCTCTGGCTCTCTCTTTCCTCACAACCCGATGACGCCGCTGTCTTCGGCCCGCTCTTCGGCGACCGCCGCGGCAAATCCATGACGTTCCGCCACGGCAACGCCCCCGCCCACGCCGATCTCTACGTCAGCGGCCACTGGCTCCACGCCCTCGCCCTCGCCCACCGCGCCGCCGCACTCCCCGCCGCTCTCGACCGCGCCAACGCCCTCGCCGCCTCCCTCTGCGGCCACAATTCCCTCCACGTCCGGCTCCTCACCGAAATCGGTGCCATCAACAACCGCATCACCGCCCCCGCCAGCCCCGGTCTTCCTCCACGCCTGGCATGGGACGCCTACCCGGAATCCACCGCCTTCTTCCAGATCGGTCTGCTCCACCTCCTCCCCTGACCTCCCACCCGTCATGCGGCATTGGCAAACCCGCCGGACGTGCTTTGATGCGCCCCCATGGAACAAGGGCATCTCGTGCTGGCCGGCGGCGCTGCGATCTTCGCAGTCGCCTCCCTCTTTGCTGGCCACCGCGCAAACAAACGCCGGCGGCTCCTCACCGCTCTGCCCACATCCTCCGTCCAGGGGGTCTTCATCGGTCTCGTCGAACTCAAAGGCTCCGCCGAAACCGAACGCCCCTTCACCTCGTGGCTCGCCAACCAGTCCTGCGTCCTCTACTCATGGCGCGTCGACGAACACTGGCGCCGCGTCGTCCAGGAATCCTACACCGACCAGAACGGCCGCCGTCAGACCCGCACCCGCGTCGAAACCGGCGTCGTCACCGTCGCCAACGGCGGCGAATCCGCTCCCTTCTACCTCCGCGATGACTCCGGCGTCATCCTCATCAACCCCGATGGCGCGGAAATCAGGCCGCTCAGTCTCGTCCAGATGACCTGCGGGCCCTCGCATCCCTTCTACTACGATCGCGGCCCCCGTGGAGCCATCCCCAACACCACCATGACCCGCACGTTCGTGGAAACCGGGATCCCTCTCCACACGCAGCTCTTCGTCGTCGGCGAAGCCCGTGAACGCACCGACATCGTCGCCCCGGAAATCCACGCCGCCCCCAAAGCTCCGCTCTACCTCCTCACCACCGAATCCGAAGAACAAGTCCTCAGCCGCTACGGTTGGTCCCGCTCCGGCTGGGGCCTCGGCGGGCTCTTCGCCTCAGGTCTCGCCGGATGGGCCCCCTTCCTCAACGACTCCGGCAACCAGGGCATCGTCACCGCCCTCATCGCCGCCGCCGCTTACGCCGCCCTCTGGCTCCTCAGCTGGACCATTCTCATCTACAACAGTCTCGTCGACTCCAGACACCGGGTCCGCCAGGGCTGGTCTCTCCTCGAGGTCCAGCTCAAACGCCGCGCCGACCTCATCCCACAGCTCGTCGCCATCGTCGACGGCCTCAAATCCCACGAACGCGACGTCCAGGAAACCCTCGCCGCCCTCCGCAATCAGCTCGCCGCCACCCCGGACGGTCAGCAAGGCCCCGACTTCTCCGGCGTCGCCCCTCAAATCGTCCGCCTCGCCGAACACTACCCCGCCCTCTCCGCCTCCCCGGCCTTCGCACAGCTTCAATCCCACCTCATCCAGACCGAACAACGCATCGCCCTCGCCCGCGCCTACTTCAACGACGCCGCCTCCGCCTACAACACCGCCATCGAAGTCTTCCCGGACCGGCTCTTCGCCTCCCTCGGCGGCTTCCGCCGCATGCCTCTCCTCGAAGCCCACGACTTCGAACGCGCCAGCGTCCACGTCCAGCTCGCTTCCTGACAAAATCCCTGCTCAACCGCTGAACGGAAGCACCACCGACAGCAGCTTCGTCACCACCAGCCCGATCACTGACAGAATCGTCAGCAGCACGGTCCACGTCCGCAGGGTCTCCCGCTCCGTAAACCCGCTCAGCCGCGACACCACCCAGAACCCGCTGTCGTTCATCCACGAACACCCGTACGCCCCGAACCCGATCGCCAGAAAC
>CANHUG010000139.1 GCA_947462995.1 Verrucomicrobiales bacterium
AAAGCCGGCGTCCACCTCCACACCGTCGACTTCTCCGCCTCCGAACTCGCCAGCGATCTCGATCAGCTCCTCCTCACTCAGGGCGAACCCTTCGGCAGCACTAGCATCTACGCCCAGTACCGTATCTTCAAAGCCGCTCGCGCCGCCGGCGTCCCCGTCATGCTCGACGGCCAGGGCGGCGACGAAACCCTCGCAGGCTACCCGCTCTACTTCGCCGCCAGACTCGCAGGCATGGCCCGCCGCCACGAATGGTCCCAACTCCTCAACCTCTGGCGCAAACGCGCCACCAGTGGCGGCGGCCACATGAGCGCATGGTACCAGGCAGCCGGCCACCTCCTCCCCGAATCCCTCGCCAACGCCGGCCGCCGTCTCGTCGGCAAGGAACTCATGCCAGCATGGCTCCAGCAATCCTACTTCCAGGACGCCAAAGTCCGCACCGGCCGCCTCGAATCCCCTCTCGACTCCTCCGGCGTCCGCGGGGTCCTCGCTGAAACCCTCACCCGCACCATCATCCCCCAACTCCTCCACTTCGAAGACCGCAACTCCATGGCGTGGTCCGTCGAAAGCCGCGTCCCCTTCCTCCACGTCGAATTCGTCGAATACGCCCTCTCCCTCCCGGAACACCTCCTCCTCGGAGACGACGGCACCACCAAACTCGCCTTCCGCGAAGCCATGCGCGGCCTCGTCCCGGACCCCATCCTCGACCGCCGCGACAAAATCGGCTTCCACACCCCACAAAACACCCAGCTCGCCGAAACCGGCCCATGGGTCCGCTCCATCCTCGACTCCATCCCGGAATCCGCCTCCCGCATCATCAACCCCGACGGTCTCCTCAATCTCTGGAATCGCGTCTCCTCAGGACAAGCCGGTCACGACCACTCCTTCTGGCGCGCCCTCTGCTTCATCCGCTGGCTCCAACTCCACCCAGCCACCTCCCCCTGACCCGTTTTTGCAGTTGGACACCCCGCTCCCCAAAGTCTACTCTGTCCATTCCCGCGCCGTCCCAGCCACGTCGACCCGCCCACTATGAACGGCAACGCCATCAACAGCATCGCAGCCACCTTCGCTCTGCTCGCCGCATCGCTCTGGGTCGCCTTCGACATCTTCACCTCCGGCGGCAACGCCGTCGCACGCTCCTACATGTACCTCATGGGCGCCGGCGGCATCTACGGCCTCCTCAACCCCCGCCGCGCCTTCTACGCCCTCCTCTTCCTCACCGCTTACCTCGACTACTTCAAGCGGCTCATGATCTTCGACTCCGCGCTCAGCCGCATGGACCTCTACTTCGTCCTCGGCATCGCCCCCTGCACCCTCGTCGGCATCGCCGTCAGCGTCCTCTACCAGCAGTTCATGGGCCGCTCAGAACCTCGACCGGGCCTGCTCAAGCTCATGTTCTTCACCTTCGTCGGCGCTACAACCCTCCTCCTGCTCTCCATGACCGGAGCCAATAAGGGCTTCCGCAGTCTCGGCGACTCCGTCAACGCCGCCGTCTACCTCCTCCTCCTCTTCACCGTCCCAGCTCTCTTCCGCACCCCCGGCGACCTCAAAAACCTCCTCAAAGTCTGCGTCGTCCTCTACGTCCCCGCCATCATCTACATGCTCGTCCACTTCTTCCGGGACAGCATCTTCGATTGGGAAATGGATTACGTTAAAAGCGGCCTCACCGGCGAAATCCGCCAGCTCATGGAACGCAAGTTCCGCCCCTTCGGCACCATGAACTCCGCCGCCAACGCCTCCACCGTCTTCGGCCTCATCCTCGCCCTCATCGTCTCAGGCATCTGGAAATACCGCTCCCTCCCACCCTACGACCGCCAGTCCAACCCCATCGTCCGCTTCCTCCTCATCGTCCCCATCGGCCTCGCCATGTACGCCACCTTCAGCCGCATGGGCTGGGTCTCCTGCCTCGTCTCCATCGTCGCCGTCTGGTTCTTCAAACGCCGCGCCCTCACCCTCCTCGGCTACTCCCTCGCTCTCACCGCCGCCGTCGCCACCGTCCTCGCCTCCCCATACCTCCTCCGCTACAAAATCCTCAACAAAATCAGCGAGGACATCATCGATACCCAGGGCTCCGACGAATGGGCCCAGACCGCTAACATCTCCACCCTCAACGACCGCCTCGAAGGCTTCAACGCCCTCGTCACCAACCCAAAGGTCTGGACCCCCCTCGGCCTCCGCTTCAGCCCCTACAACGAACAATCCGTCGTCTCCCAGGTCCGCTCCCACGACCTTTTCACTGACACGCTCCTCCGCTACGGCTACCTCCCCATCTTCCTCGGACTAATCTTCGGCGGCATCCTCCTCTCACGTCTCCACCGCTTCATCTTCGACCAACCTCCGGGCCTCTCCCGAGACATGGCCGCCACCTGCCTCGCCGCCGCCCTCACCATCACCGCAGGCGGCCTCGTCAACGGCGCTCAGCTCTCCACCTACCCAGTCAACTTCTTCATCTGGCTCATGTTCAGCGTCGTCGCCTCCCTCATGATGCACGCCAAAGAACAGGAAGCCCTCGCTCCGCTCCCGGAAAAAGACTCCCCTCCGGAACCCTCATGGCGCGATATCCAGAAAATCGCCGGCCGCAGACCCCAGCAATCCCTCCCGGCCCCCGCCCGCGTCTGATCCCCTCCCGCGGTCCCTCCCCTCATGGCCCCGCCTCTCCACCGCGCCGCCAAAGCTCTCCTCCGCGCCCTCGTCGCCATCGCAGGAGCCAAGGTCACAGACCAGCGCACCGGCCTCCCCGCAGGTAAAGCCCTCTTCATACCATGGCGCGGCAAACTCCTCGTCATCGGCCTCGAAAATGCCCGCGTCTCCCCCGCCTTCCTCCCCCAGCCCCACCTCACCTACTGGCGCCAGGACCTCGGTTTCTCCTCCCACCCAGAGCCGGACTTCCCCCATGAACCACCGGCTCACTGCCATCCTCTCCCACCTCCCACCCACTGAATCCGACCGCATCGCCGCCGCATGGCAGGCCTCATGCCCGGACTCCGACATCCTCCTCGTCTGCGGCGGCTCCCAGGACTCTTTCAACGCCCTCGAATCCTCCCCAAAGGTCTTCGTCAGCGACCCCCGCCTCCGCACCCGCGACCACCAGCGCGAGCGCCAATCCTACCAAGGGGTCTTCAGCGCCATCAGCGCCTTCATCGCCCCCTTCCCGCAGTATAAATTCATCCACTTCACCGAATTCGACTGCGTCCCCCTCCACCACAATCTCCCACTCTGGCTAGAAAACCGCCTCGAATCCGAAAACGCCGACGTCCTCGGCTGCCGCCTCTCACGCATCGACGGCACCAACCATCCCCACTTCCTCTACCACGCCGCCGACCCAGCCTTCCACTCGCTCATCCACCAAACCTCCTCTCGCTCAGACCCCTCCGTCGTCCTCTCCATGCTCGGCTGCATGTCCTTCTGGAAACGAAACGCCTTCGACGCCGTCGCCAACGTCCCGGACGCCTCCCCCTTCTACCTCGAACTCATCATCCCCACCCTCGCCCACCACCTCGGCTTCCGCGTCCGCAACCTCCCGGACCAATCCCCCTTCGTCAAACCCTCCGGCTCCTTCAAAAACCTCGCCCTCCTCCAGCAGGCCGGCGCCGTCATGGCCCACCCAGTCAAAACTTTCCCAACTCACACTCCGTAAATCACCATTTTACTCTCCGGTTCATGACGGGTTACTCATGAACTCCCGTTTATTCCGCCCTCCGCACCCACTCGTGTTCCCTCCCGCCTCCACCGCACCGGCCTTCAACGTCTTCAACGCGGAATCAATCCTCGGCGTCCTCTCCGCAGCAGCAGCCTCCAGCCACCCCATCTACCTCCAGACCTCCGCCTCCACCGTCCGCTGCTTCTCCCCACACGCACTCGCAGCCATGGTGCACGCTCTCCTCCCTGCCTCCCTCCGCCCGCTCGTCCGCCTCCACCTCGACCACTGCTCAGACCCAGACCTCATCCGCGCCTGCCTCGACGCCGGCTGGTCCAGCGTCATGATCGACGCCAGCGCCGACCCCCTCGCCTCCAATATCCGCCGCACCAGCGAAATCGTCGCCCTCGCCAAACCCTACCACGCCCTCGTCGAAGGCGAAATCGGTGTCGTCGGCGGCGAAGAAGACGGCTTCGAATCCTACGGCGCTCCAGACGCCATCCCCGCCCTCCACGACGTCCTCCGCTTCATCGACGACTCCGGCGCTGACCTCGTCGCCGTCGGCGCAGGCACCCGCCACGGCCACTACTCGGATCACCCCTGCTCCCTCCACCACCACATCCTCGAAGCCGTCCACCTCGCACGCCCAGACACACCCCTCGTCCTCCACGGCGGCACCGGCATCCCCCTCGACGACGTCGCCAGAGCCGTCCGCTCCGGCGGCATCCGGAAGCTCAATATCTCCACAGCCATCAAAGACGCATGGCTCGCCTCCCAACAGGCCCACCTCGCTTCCCCCAATCCCCACCGCATCATCGACAGTGTCCAGAATTCCATTGCAGCTGTCCATGAATCCGCATTAACCGTAATTCACTTTTTGTCGTCCATCCAGTAATGATCCTCGTCCTGAACCTCGGGCTCAAAAGCATGCGCGCCATCGTCTTCGACGACCGCGGCCGCCGCCTCCTCACCGCCGCCCGCCCGGTTCACACGTTCCTCGAAGGCGACCGCATCGAGCAGGACCCCGCAGAATGGCGCCGCCTCACCCTCGAGGTCCTCGCCGAAGCCACCGCCAACCCCGCCATCCGCAACGCCCTCAAGGCCATCACCATCACCACCTCCGCCTGCAATCTCGTCTGCACCGCCCAGGACGGCTCCGCCCTCGGCCGCGCCATGCTCGTCTCCGATACCCGCGCCGCCACAGAAGCCACAGATCTCGCCACCAACCCGCTCTTCCTCAGCCACGCCGCCACCTCCGGTAACCTCCGCGCAGAACCTTCCATGACGCTCCCGCGTCTCCTCTGGCTCCGCAACCACGACCCAGCTCGCTGGAACCACAGCCGCTTCTTCCTCAGCAGCAACGCATGGCTCATCGCCCAACTCACCGGCATCACCATCACCGATCCCCTCAACGCCGAAAAATCAGGCTTCCAGACCTCCTCCAATTCCTACCCGGCTGAACTCCTCGACAACCTCGGCATCCCCGCCGAAAAACTCGCCCCAGTCGCACCCATCCTCTCCACCGTCGGCCCTCTCCTCCCGGACATCGCCGCCGCCGCAGGCCTCGCCAACCGCAACATCCCCGTCATCCTCACCACCTACGACGCCATCTGCGGGGTCTTCGGCACCGCCGCAGGCCAGCACGGCATCGCCTGCGACGTCTCAGGCACCGTCACCTCCCTCCGGACCATCTCCACCTCCCCTCCCACAGGCCCTCTCCAAGGGCTCTTCTCCCAGCACATCCCCTCCACAGGCCTCCACATCGTCGGCGGATCCAATAACCTCGGCGGCGGCCTCATCGAATGGGTCCGCCAGTGCTTCTACGAAAGTAACCCCGACGCCTACGACGCCATCGAATCCGACGCCGCCACCGCAGGCCCAGGCGCCGACGGTCTCGTCTTCCTCCCCTATCTGCTAGGCGAACGCGCCCCGCTCTGGGACCCCACCGCTCGTGGGGTCTTCTTCGGCATCGAACGCCGCCACGGCAGACCAGAAATGGTCCGCGCCGTCATGGAAAGCGCCGCCTGCGCCATGGCATGGCTCCGCGATGCCCTCGAATCCCTCACCGGCCCCATCCGCAGCATCCGCGCCACCGGCGGCCTCGCCAGACTCCGCCTCGTCTCCCAGCTCAAAGCCGATATCCTCGGCGTCCCCGTCGAAATCACCGACGAATTCGAAAGCACCGCCCTCGGCGCTTCCCTCCTCTGCCAGCTCGCCACCGGTTCCCTCTCCTCCCTCGACGACGCCTCCCACTGCATCTCCATCCGCGAAACCCTCGAGCCCAACCGCTCCCTCGCTCCCTTCTACCGCGAACTCCTCGCCTTCCACCGCGACCTCTACTCCGCCTGCCGCCCGCTCTTCTCACGCCGCGCCTCTCTCCTCCCTCTCCTCCACGCCTCCCAGCCCGTCACCGTCGGCAACCTGTGAACCAACTCCCGGACCCGTGGTCCTTCGCCTTCTCCAGCCCCACCCGCATCGTCTTCGGTGACGGTACCCTCTCACGCGCCAGCGCCGCCATCCCCTTCGACGGCCCACTCCTCATCGTCACCGGAAAATCCAGCGCCCTCCGCTCCGGCCACCTCGACCGTCTTCTCGCCGCCCTCCATCCCCGCAAAACCGCCGTCTTCTCAGGCATCTCCCCCAACCCGCGCGTCCACGAGGTCCTCCTCGCCGCAGAAATCGGCCGCCAGATCAACGCCTCCGCCGTCATCGGCCTCGGCGGCGGCTCCGCCCTCGACGCCGCCAAAGCCACCGCCGCAGCCCTCGCCGGTGCCAATCTCTCCCAGCTTCTCCTAACCGACTCCCCGGCCCCCGCCACCACGCTCCCCATCATCGCCATCCCCACCACCGCGGGAACCGGCAGCGAAACCTCCCAGGCCGCCATCCTCACCGACGAATCCTCCGCCCTCAAACAAGGGCTCCGCGGCCCCGCCCTCACTCCCCACACCGCCATCGTCGACCCCGAACTCACCATCTCCCTCCCCGACAACATCGCCGCAGAAACCGGCTTCGACGTCTTCACCCATGCCCTCGAATCATGGGTCTCCTCTCGCGCCTCCGCCCTCACCGCCTTCTACTCGGAATTCGCCATCCGCACGGTCCTCTCCCAACTCCCCCTCCTCCTCAACGACCGCGCCAACCCAGCCCCGCGCCGCGCCATGTCCCTCGCCAGTCTCCTCATGGGCTGGAACCTCGCCAACGCCTCCACCTGTCTCCCCCACCGACTCCAGTACCCAGTCGGCCAGCGCACCGACTCCTCACACCCAGGCGGCCTCGCCGCCCTCTACCCAGCGTGGATGCGCCGCGCCGCCCCCCTCGCCCCGACCCCTTTCTCCTGCATCGCCTCCCTCCTCGGCGCTTCCTCCCACCTCGACGCCCCGGACGCCGTCGCCTCATGGATGCATTCCATCGGCATGGCACGCCACCTGCACCAGTTCGGCCTCTCCTCCACAGATATCCCCGCCCTCACCGCCGCCGTCCGCGGCAACCTCGCCACCGACCCCTGCGACCATTCCCCAGACGCCCTCGCCGCCATCTACTCGGAATCCCTCTAACTTCTCCTCACCATGCCAGCTCCTCTCCAGGCCGTCGTCCTCGCCGCAGGCATCGGCAACCGCATCGCCTCAGCCTCCAACGGGCTCCCCAAATCCTACCTCCCCCTCGCCGGAGAAACCCTCCTCTCCCGCAACCTCAGACTCCTCAGATCCATCGGCGTCTCTAACATCATCATCGTCACCGGCCACCAGCACGACCGCTTCGCCGCAGACTTCTCCGCACCCGATACCCAGCTCGTCTTCAACCCGTTCTTCCAATCCTCCAACGTCCTCGTCTCCTTCTGGTGCGCCCTCCCACACCTCTCGAGCGACTTCTTCTACCTCCACGCAGACACCGTCTTCGACCCAGCCATCCTCGCCAATCTCGCCGCCGCTCCCCCAGCCACCGCTCTCCTCGCCGCCGACCGCAAACCCTGCGCCGAAGAGGAAATGAAATACACCCTCAAACCAGACGGCACCATCGCCCTCCTCAATAAAACCATGCCGCCAGCCCAAAGCTGCGGCGAATTCCTCGGCCTCGCCCGCTTCTCCGCCGCCGCCCTCCCCATCCTCCGCTCCGGCGTCCAACGCGTCCTCGCCCGCGGCGAATTCCATTCCTTCTTCGAAGCCGCTCTCCAGGAAATGATCGACCTCGGCGACCTCCAACCCGCCATCATGGACACCGGCACCCTCCCATGGCGCGAAATCGACTTCCCCGAAGACTATCAAGCCGCCCGCGCCCTCTTCCCGGACCCCTCCTGATCCCATGACAGCCGCCCCTCAGCACGCTGTCCCCACCGCGCGCCCTCCCCTCACCTACGCCGATTGCTGGAACTGCCGAGGCCGTCAGAGCTTCTGGCTCACTCTCCACTTCGGCTACCGTCTCGGCGCCCTCCTCGCCCTCCTCGCCAGCCGCATCGGCTGCTCCCCCGGCGTCGTCACCCTCCTCTCCTTCCTCACCAATGCCGCCGGCGTCCTCGCCGTCGCTCTCCTCGACTGGTCACCCCAGGCCGAAGGCCTCCTCCTCTTCCTCTCCCTCCAGCTCGCCTACGGCCTCGACTGCGCAGACGGCGTCCTCGCACGCGTCACCCACCGCACCAGCACCACCGGCTTCTTCCTCGACAAAACCGCCGACCTCGCCAGCGCCCTCCTCATCCCTGGCATCCTCGGCTTCGCCGCCGCATCCTCACAACCCTCTCCCCTCCCCCAGCACCTCCTCCCTCTCCTCCTCTGGTGGTCCATCGCCCCCAGAATCCTCCTCACCTCCCTCATCTGGATCAAAGACAGTCTCTCCTCCGCAGAGAAACGCTCCACCCCGGACCCCAGACCTCCCTCCACATCCCTCTCCCTCCGCAAAGCCGCCGGAAACCTCATCGACGACATCACCTTCCGCTCCGCCCTCGCCCTCTCATGGGCCACCTCCTCCTACTGGCTCTTCGTCCTCATCTTCCACTCCCTCTGCTTCCTCTTCGCCCTCTCCTACGCCGCCAAAACCATCCGCCACCTCCGCTCCTCCGCCTCCTCCTGACTTCACCGCTCCCCAGGCCGACGGCCTGACGGAAATCAGCCAGTGGCGTCAGCCACCGGTCTGACATTTCAAAACATCTCCACACCGGCAGGAGCGGCACGCCCTCTCCCCACACGCCCTCGCCTGACACCCCATCGTCCGCCCCAGGCCGACGGCCTGACGGCACGGCCCAACGGGCCCCAAGAACCCAGCCCAGGGACGAAGCAAAGCGAAGGCCCTGGGTTGCCGCAATTATATATCCATGCGCCCCAACGTGGCGCGAGAACACGAAGCAAAACGATGGCCTACCCTGGGTCTCCCCAAAAACAATACCCCAACCCAAACTGGGGCGGCAGACCC
>CANHUG010000140.1 GCA_947462995.1 Verrucomicrobiales bacterium
AATCGGGAACTCCTCCCGTTCCTCACCCCGCGGCCATGCGCCTGATGCTCCACTTTTCCCAAAACTTCAGAAGATGCCTCCTCTAAGCCCGGCCGTCCTCGCCTTCCTCCTCGCCGCCGTCTCCGCCCCCGCCGCTGAACTCGTCGCCGATTACCAGGCCGGCGTCGCCGGCACCCCGGTCCCCTCTCCCGCCTCCTCAGGCTGGACCCCTGGAACACCCACCACCGACGTCGCTAACTTCCTCAGCGCCGCCGTCCCTTCCGACGGTTCCTCCGGCCTCAACGCATGGCGCATGCTCGACAACAGCGCCGCCGCCTCGCAGTTCCTCACATGGAACCGCACGTTCTCCGCCGCCCAGCACGCCGCCGCTGCCACCAACGGCTGGCGCATGGCCACCAGAATGCGCATGCTCGACCCCGTCGCCGGCAACGCCAGCGGCACTTCCGTCGTCCTCCTCTACGGCAACAATGCCGCCAAACGCTGGATCCTCTTCTTCGACATCAATGCCTTCGGCGATCTCGTCGTCACCCTCACCGGCGGTCCCTCCGTCACCCTCACCGGCGTCGATCCCTCACAATACCACGAGCACCAGCTCGTTTACGACCCGCTCTCCGCCACCGCCGACTACCTCGTCGACGGTGTCCTCAAAGCCTCGGGCTACTCCGGCACCACCGGCGCGTTCAATGGGGTCCAGTGGGGCACCGGTTCCTCCGGCAATCGCGGCGACGGCTACTGGAACTCGGTCTCTTTCCTCATCAATGACCCGCCTCCGCCTCCCCGCCCGCAGGTCACCACGCATCCCAGCTCCCGCTCCGCCCCCGCCGGTACCGACATCACCCTAACCGCCGCCTTCTCCGGCCAGGTAACTTCATGGCAGTGGTTCCGCAACACCGTCGCCCTCCCCGATTCCAACAGTCCCACCCTGACACTTCCCGCCGTCTCCGCCACGGTCTCCGGCGACTACTGGTGCATGGCCACTAACGTCTCCGGCACCACCAGCACCAACTCCGCCGCCCTCGAAATCCTCGACCCCGCCGCTTCGCTCCGCATCACCGAATTCATGGCCGAAAACGATAGCGGTCTCCGCGACGAGGACGGTCAGCAGAGCGACTGGATCGAACTCCACAATCCTTCCACCATCCCCGTCTCCACCGCCGGTTGGTCACTCACCGACAATCCCGCCCTCCCGCGCAAATGGGCGCTCCCGGACGCCACCATCGCTCCCGGCGGCTTCCTCCACATCTGGGCCTCCGGCAAAAACCGCTCGCCCGCCTCCGGCCCGTTCCACGCGTCCTTCGCCCTCAGCAACGCCGCCAATAGCTACCTCGCCCTCGTCAACCCCGACGGCCAACCTGTCACCGTCTTCACCTACCCGGAACAGTTCGCTAATCAATCCGGCGGGCTCGCCACCGGCTCGTCCTCCGGCTTCCGCTACTTCGCCATCCCATCCCCAGGCTCGCTCAACACCGACGCCCAATCCTCCCTCAAAGACGGGATCTCGCTCGACTTCCCCGCGGTCTTCACCGGCTCGCTCTCCATCCCGCCTCCCCCAACCATCCCCGGAGCCACCGCCCGCTATTCCCTCGACGGCTCGCTCCCCGATTTCGCCTCTCCGCCCTTCACCGCGCCTCTATCAATTTCCTCCAGCACGACCCTCCGCGTCGCCTATCTCTTCCCCGCAGAACGCTTCGGTGCCACCGCCTCCCGCTCAGCCCTCAAACTCGCCGCCGACTCGCAGTCCTTCTCCTCCCCGCTCCCCGTCGTCATCCTCAGCAATCACGGTTCCGGTGCCGTCCCCGGGGTCAGTGCCCGCGGCCCCAATGGCGACGGTTCCTCCGTCACCGCCGTGCCCCTCCAGGCACACTCGCTAGCCATCCTCGACGACCCGCTCGCCGCCACCACCATGGCCTCGCCAGCCACCACCCGCTCCCGCGCCGGTCTCAAGGTCCGCGGCTCCAGTTCCTTCACCTTCGCAGAAAAAAGCTACTCGCTCGAAACATGGGGCGAACGCGACAACACCGAACGCGATCTCCCCCTCGCCGATCTCCCCGCCGACGCCGACTGGGTCCTCTACGGCCCGGACCCCGCCCAGTTCGACAACACACTCATCCACAACTCGGTCGCCTACGAACTCGCCCGCCTCAGCGGCTTCCCCGCACCCCGCTTCCGCTTCGTCGAACTCTTCCTCGACTCCGGCGGCGATCTCACCATGGCCGACCACCGCGGGCTCGCTATCCTCACAGAAAAACCTTCCCGCGGCAAAGACCGCATCGACTTCAACTACCTCAACGCCTCCGGCACCTCCGGTGGCTGGTTGCTCAGCGTCGACCGCATGGACGCCATCACCGCCTCCGTCCCCATCCCCCGCCACTTCCACACCGCCGGTCCCGACCGTCTCCTCCAGACTCCCGACGACAACCCCAGAGGCTTCCAGGCCATCCAATCCCCCGGCGGCACCGGCTCAGGCTCAGGCATCACTCCCGCCAACGACGACCAGCCTAACTTCTACCACTCGTTCTTCAACTTCGTCTCACCCGCCCCCGCCGATCTCTCCACCACCCAGCGATCCGTCATCCAGGACGACCTCCGCCGCTTCGACGCCGCCCTCTACAGCCCCACCTTCACCGACCCCCTCACCGGCTACGCCCCGCTCATCGATGTCCCTAACTGGGCCCGACACCTCATCATCCACACGTTCACCAAAAACCAGGACGCCGTCGTCCTCAGCAGTTTCCTCTACCGCGAAAAATCCGGCTCTCCGCTCCGCTGGGCCTCCGTCTGGGACTTCGACCGCGCCTTCGACCGCAACACCACCAGCGGCTCCACCGGCAACGCCGCCCTCACATGGGCCCACGACCGGCTCTTCTACCGCCGTCTCGTCACCGACCCCGAATTCATGCAGGCCTACACCGACGAATGGCAGCGGCTCCGGCTCACCACATGGACCGACGCCGCCCTCGCCGGCATCGTCGATTCCCAGGCCGCCGCCATCACTCCCATCGTCGCCGCACGCAGCGGGCTCACCGCCTCCACATGGTCCGCCAACCTAGCCACCATGAAATCATGGATGCTCGCCCGCGCCGCCGCCATGGACGCCCAGTTCACTCCCCCGCCCGCCTTCAGCCACCCCGGCGGCCCCGTCCCCGCAGGCTTCTCCCTCTCGCTCTCCGCTCCCGCAGGCACCATCTTCTTCACCACCGACGGCTCCGACCCTCGCCTCCGCGGCGGCTCACCCTCACCATCCGCCGCCTCACCTTCCGGCCCGCTCGCCATCACCAACCCCACCACCATCATCGCCCGCTCCCGCAACGGCACCGCATGGAGCAGCCCGGTCTCCGCCTCGTTCTTCCCTCCTCAGGACGTCTCCGCCCTCCGCCTCACCGAAATCCACTACCACCCGGAAGACCAGTCCGATCCCTTCCTCGACAGCGCCGAATTCGAATTCCTCGAACTCAAAAACACCGGCACCGCCCCCATCGACGCCACCGGTCTCTCCTTCTCCTCAGGCATCACCTTCGCCTTCCCCCCAGCCACCATCATCCCCCCAGGCGCTTTCTTCGTCATCGCACGCAATCCCATCGCCTTCTCCCAGCGCTTCCCCGCCATCACCCCCAACGGCAACTTCTCCGACAAACTCGCCAACAGCGGCGAGTCCCTCACACTTTCGCTCGCCGGGAACACCGTCTGGTCAGTCACCTACGGCGACGCCCCGCCATGGCGACCCGAAGCCGATGGCAACGGGCTCTCGCTCCAACGTCCCAACCCGACGGCTCCCGGCAGCGATCCCCTCACATGGTCCGCCGCCACACCCTCACCAGGCCGCGACATCGACACCTCCGACGCCGACGCGGACGGGCTCCCTGATTACTGGGAATCCCTCCACGGCTTCTCCACCAACTCACCAGACGGCCCAGCCGACCGCGACGGCGATGGTTCCTCCAATCTCTCCGAGTTCCTCTCCGGCACCGACCCCTCAGACCCGCTCGATTCCTTCACCCTAACCCCAGCCACCTCCGGAACCGGCTTCTCCTTCCGCGCCCTCGCCGGCCGCACCTACCAACTCCAGGAATCGCCCGACCTCCAGTCATGGTCCGTCACCCGCCAATTCCCCGCCACCGCCGACTCCCGCACCGAATCCATCCCCCTCCCCACATCCCCCGCCCCCCGCTACTGGCGCATCGCCACCCCCTGAATCGCCCTCTCCGTCCAAGCCAGCCGAAGGCCTTGGACTGCGGAAGCCTGCTGCCGCTTTCCCGGAGCCAGCCCGCTGGCCCGGCACCATTCAAGCTCGCCCACCTCCGAACAAGCGCGCCGCAGGCTCTGGACTGCTGTGAGCCATCACAGCTCTCTCTGCGTGCGGAGCACGCCTGCCAGCCCTCTCCGAACACGCCTGGGATCGCGAGGCTCCGTACTCGCGCCACCCAACAAGCAATCGTCCCCTCAGAACAAGCGCGCCGCAGGCTCTGGACTGCTGTGAGCCATCACAGCTCTCTCTGCGCACGGAGTGCGCCTACCCGCCCTCCCCAACAAGCCCCTCTCCCCTCAAGTCACCCCTCAGAACAAGCGCGCCGCAGGCTCTGGACTGCTGTGAGCCATCACAGCTCTCTCTGCGCACGGAGTGCGCCTACCCGCCCTCCGAACACGCCATTCTCACTTCTCACTTCTCACTTCCCCGCTTCGCCGTCTTCAGGTGCAGCTTCAGCAACCTCACAATCTCCTCCACCGTCTCCGGCTTCTCCACACAACTGTGAGGATACGGCACAAACGTCTCGCTCGCCGCACTCGCCAGATGGCTGCTCCAGTATGGCACCACCCCGTCCGTGCTGTTCACCCCGCCGCCCTTCCCGCGGTCCCCGATCACCGAATGGTGCGGCACGCCCACCGGCACACTCTCCAGTCCTTTGTAAAACGGATGCGACGGCGACAGATTCCCCACACTGATGAAATTCGCCATGTCCATCATCTCCGTCGCTATCGAATCCGTGTTCATCTGCACCACATTCGACAGCAGGCTCAGCGACTGACCCGGCAGCTTCACCAGCTTCGTCGCCCACCGCACAATCCCGACATTCGCCAACCGGCTCCCACGGTGCGGCGTCGCCACGAAAATCGCCCGCTTCACCCACGGCCGCCGCTCGAACCGCAGCGAACTCACAAACTGCTTCCGGTCACTCTCGCTCATCCGCAGCTTCTCCGGCGGCACCTTGAAAAACGCATCCCACAACCGGTCCCCAGGATCACTCACCTGCATCCGGCTCAGCAACCCTCCCATGCTGTGCCCCACCAGCACCATCTCATTCATCCCCGGATCATTGTGATCCGGATCCAGCTTCTCTCGCGACTTGTCCAGCCATTCCCGGAAGTACCTCGACGTCGTCGCAATGTTCAATCCCGTCGGATACATGAAATACCACGGCTGATAGGCCCGCCTCAACTCAGGATCCGCATAGATCGCATTGATCGCATTGGACCAGATGTGCGGATCCGACACTAACCCATGCACAAACACCACCGGAATCCGCTGCGGATCGTAGTTATCCAATCGGTAAATCTGACAGGCATCCAGCGTCGTCTCCGGCTTCAGCATCCCCCGCAGCCCGAACTTATCCAGCGTCCCGTCATTCATCGCCATCTGCACCGCCGCCGTGTAATTCCACGCCATCGCCCGCTCCTTCCCTCCCACCTTCACCACCGGAGTCATCCGTTCCGCCTGCGGCCGGTACAACCGCAGCGTCGCCACCCGCGGCTCGCCCGCCACCGCACGCCCGAACTCAATCATCGCCGTCACCGGCAGATTCGCCCCGTTCGGCGGCAGAAACGGATACTTCTTCACCAGTTCCGCATCCCGCGCCCGCCTCACCACCACCGGCAACCCCAACCCTTCGCCAGCCGCAAGGGTCTCCCCAGCCTCCAGCTTCACCTTCGACGCCAGCCGGATCTCATCCGCCAGGTTCGCCGAAACCTCCCCCGCCGTCAGCACATCCGCCGCCGCATTCGCCCGCCACTCAAATCCCTCAGCCCCGCTCCCCACCGGCACGGACGCCCCAGTCCACGTCCGCGGCGACGACACTTTCTGCTGCACCACCAGCACCGTCTCCACCGCCCGCTCATACGCCGCCTCCACCTCCGGCCCAACCTTCCCAGCCGCCAGTTGATCCCATGCCGCCGCCGCCTCCGTCAGCGCCCCATGCAGCCGCCGACTCGCCACCGGCCCGCGCAACGCAGGGGCCTGACAAGACGCCAGCACCGCCGCCAGCACTGCCGCCGCCGCCCCTCGCCGAACGCTCACCATAACATAGGAATCAATCTTCATCATCGCGTTTCAAATTCAAAGCTTCCCGGCATACACCACCGTCCAGCCCGACTGCTTGAACGCCCGATCCGCAGCCACCGTCAGCGGCCCAGTCGACAGCAACACGCGGTTCGGAGCCACCGGTGCCGTCCCCGCAAACTTCGCCGTCCGCGCCGTCCACGGCAGATAATCCACCGCCGCCGCCACCACCACCGACCCATCCCGCGTCGTCGCCACAGGCAACGGCGCATGCACCGTCAGCGTCGCCAGCGTCCCCTTCGCCCTCTGGTAACTCGACAGCATCTCCACCGTCCGGCAGAAAAACCGCGCCTGCACCTCCGACGCCGCACCACTCGCCAGCGCCACCACCCGGTCCAGTCCCGCCACCCCACCAAGCCCAGCCAGCGCCTTCACAAACCTCGTCTCCAGCGTCGGCGTGAAAAACCCGTTGTCCAGCAACGCCGTCGCCGACGCAGAACTCACCCCTAACCGCTGCAGCTTGCCCGCGTTGATCTCCTTCACCTTCGACGGCGGCATCGTCAGCACATACTCATCCACCTTCTGCGTCACCGTCAGCGGCATCGCCACCGCCGATATCCCGAAACTCGTCAGGGTCGACCCCGTGAACGTCAACACCGCAAACTCATTCAGCTTCCCCGCCAGCACAGGATTCGTCGTGTACGGATCCACCCCCAGCTTCGCCGCCCATTGCTGACGACTCCGGCTCGCCGCCATCGGATCCTGCACCGGCCGCGCCGCCTTCTCCTCCGCCGACGCCGAATAACTCCCCGTCTGCTGATACCGGTCCTCTCGCGCCTGCGCCTGCTTCTGCGCCGTCCGCCCCAGCTCCTGCGCCCCCTTGCCCACCCGCTTGAACAATCCCGCAATCCCCGCCGGAGCCTTCTTGATGCTGCCCACCGGATCCTTCACAATGTGCGCCGCCGCCTCAAACGGCTTCGCCGCCGCCTCGCCCGCCGCCTTCAGAAACACCCCCGTCTTGCTCACCCGGTCCAACTCCCGGATCGCATACAACTCCCGCACCCGCTCCTCCAGCATCTCAATCCCCATACACCCGAACGTCCCGTACTCGCACTCCAGCGTGTACCACCCAGCATAACCATCCGTCGGTGCCTGATCCCTCACCCGCCACCCCGGCCCGGACATCAACCGCCCCGGCAACACCGTCTGCACTGGCATCGCCCCCACCGTCTCCACCGGAATCCCCGCCGCCGCTACCGCAGGCACCGCTCCCGCTGACACCGCAGGCACCGCCGCAGGAACAACCGGGGTCTGCGATCCCGCCGGAAACGTGGTCGCCACAGCAACAGCAAATGCAATCTGAACGTTGAGTCTCATGACTCCACGCATCCACACATCCCCGCCCCTCGGCAAGCGCGAGTCGTCAATCCCCTCATCCCGCGCCCCCATTCCCTCAGTCCCGCACTTCCCTCAATTCCGAAATCGCCTCGCCGCCCACAGGATCCAATGCTTGCGCCCGCCGCACAGGTTGCCTTAACACAGCACATCCCCGCCCCCCCCATGTCCCCTCGCCTCCTCGCCGCCTCCCTCCTCGGCTCCGCTCAACTCGCAGCCGCATCCCTAACCGGCCACTGGCCGCTCGACGAAGGCACCGGCACCACCACAGCTAATCTAGCCAACCCGGCCTTCCCCGCCACCCTCGCCAGCTTCTCCCCGGGCACCGAATGGACCCCGGGCCGCGACTCCAGCCCGTGGGCCCTCAACTTCGACGGCATCGACGACGCCGCCAACACTCCGTTCGCACCCGTCACCGCCAGCGCCCCGCGCTCGCTCGCCGCATGGATCCGCTACCCAGCTCAGTCCGATACCGAACTCGACGCCATCTTCAGCTACGGCGCTAACACCACCAGCAATCGCTGGACGGTCCGCATCGGCAGCACCGCAGGCACCGACCTCAACAAGCTCCGCCTCGAGGTCTCCGGCGGCGGCATCTTCGGCAACACCGACCTCAATGACAACCAGTGGCACCACATCGCCGTCGTCCAGTCCGGCCCCACCCTCGGCGATGTCACGCTCTACCTCGACGGCTTTCCCCAAACCCCCGGCTTCAACGGCACCGGCGCTTCCCTCGCCATCAACTCCATCGCCAACCCAGGCCAGGAAGCCGCCATCGGCAGCAGCCGCCACGCCATCAACTACAACTTCAAAGGTGCCATCGACGATGTCCGCTTCTACGACCACGCCCTCTCCGCTCAGGAGGTCGCCTCCCTCGTCGCCCCAGCCCCGAAAATCACTTCATTCACCGCCGTCCCCGGCAATCTCACGCTCCCCGGTCAGCAAGCCACGCTCTCATGGCAAGGTGCCGCCCAGCCCGGTGCCACATGGTCCATCGCCCCGGCCCCCGGCAATGTCTCCAGCCTGACCGTCAACGGCAGCGGCTCTCTCCTCGTCTCCCCATCCGCCACCACCACCTACACGCTCTCCGTCACCGATACCTTCGGCACAGTCTCCGCCTCAACCTCCGTCGGCGTCAACGAACCGCAGCTCGCTCTCGTCCTCAACGAGGTCATGGCCGCCAACGACGGCTTCCTCGCCGACGAAAACGGCGATTCCCCGGACTGGCTCGAAATCCACAACCCTAACGCTTTCTCCGTCAGCGCGGGCGGCTGGCGTCTCCGCGACAGCGGCAGCGACTGGGTCAT
>CANHUG010000141.1 GCA_947462995.1 Verrucomicrobiales bacterium
AAGCGGGCTTTTTCGAGGAAGGCGCGGGAGGTGACGATCTGGGTGAGGCCGGCGGCGCGGGCACAGGCGAGCATTTGGGCCGGGCCTGTGGAGAAGTTGAGGAGGGCGGCTTCGCGGCCGAGGGCCCAGAGGGCGAGGAGGGCGGCTGGAGCGGCGTTGACGTTGGGGAGGAGGAGGCCGGTGCGTGGTGTGGAGGAATCGAGCTGGGGGGCGAGCTGAGAGGCAAGGAGACGTGCGCCGAGGACGAGACGCTCGCGGGAGATGGAGCCGTTGGGGTCTTCGAGGGCTCGGGCGTTGCCGTGGGTGCGGGCTGCGGAGGTGATGGCGGCGGCGAGGTTGCTGGGGCCGTGTTCCATTTCGGTCTGGAAACGGAAGTCGAGCGTGCGCGCGTTGAGCCATTCCATGAGGCGGGCGCGCTGGCGTGCGGGGCGTTCGCCGGGGAATTCCGGGGACTGGAGAGGTTCGCTGAAGTGAGCGGTGACCTGGGGGAGGAATTGTTTGCGGTTGGGGTTTGGGGAGAACGGGATGCGGTCGGTGCCGCGGAAGTGGCAGAGGATGACGCGGGCTTTGGTTTTTAGGAGGAGGAAGCCCGGGCCGTCATAGAGGCGCATGAGCGAGCCGGTGGCGGAGAGACGGCCTTCCGGGAAGAGGGCGAGACGGCCGCCTTTCTTGAGGAATTCGGCCATGTGCTTGACGGCGTAGGGGGAGTCGGTGTCGACTGGGAAGCTGCGCGGGTTGAGCATGATCTTCCGGTGGAGCCATGAAGTCTGGGCGGTGCGGCGGGAGACAACGCATTTCCAGTCGTCCGGGGCGCAGGCGAAGAGGAAGAGCCAGTCGATCCACGAAACATGGTTCGGGAGGAGGAGGACTGGGCCGGGGGTATTGAGCGCCTCGAGGTTGAAGGCGCGGAAGCGGAAGAGACAGCGGAGCAGCAGACGCAGGACAGCTTTCATGGTCGGGGAAGCTGTGGCCTGAAAAGCGGCGCGGCGCATCAATAAACCGCGATGGGTCATTGATGGGGTCGATGGAGCATCCCACGGCTGGGGCGGGAGGAATAGCCTGGCGGGGGTATAGGCACCGGGGAGCGGGATGGTACGATGGCGTGTGCCGGGAGACTGGGTTCAGGCGGTCCGCGAGATCGCATGGAGAGCCTGAGCGTGGTCAAAGGCAACTTTGAAACCCCCCTACTACAAAATCAGCCATGATCGTTCGAAAATTCCTGAGCAGCCGAGTGCTGCTGCCGATTGCCGGAGTGCTGGCGGCGCTGTTCCTTGCGGACACTGCGCACGCCGTTCCGAGTTACGCCCGACAGACCGGGCTTTCCTGTGTGGATTGCCATATGGGCGTGCCGGCGCTCACGAGTCGAGGGCGCATGTTCAAGCTCAATGGGTTCACTGACGCGGACGATGAGATTCCCCAGAAGCTGCCGCCGTTTGCGGTGATGGCTGAGCCTTCGTTCACGCATACGGCGATCGGGCAGAGCGGGAACGAGGAGAGCGGGTTCAAGCGGAATAACAATTTTGCGATGAGCCAGGCGAGCATCTTTTACAGTGGGCGGTTGTTAGGGCCGTATGCGAAGGGGTTGTTCGGGGAGAAGGTGGGAGGGTTTCTGAACAAGATCGGGACCTTTGTGCAGGTGACGTATGACGGCATCGGGAATGCGTGGGAGTGGGATAATGTGGAGTTCCGGTATTCGGATTCCGGGACGGTGGCTGGTCAGGATGTGACTTGGGGTGTTTACATGAACAACAATCCGACCCTGCAGGATTTGTGGAATACACTGCCGGCATGGGGGTATCCGTACAGCGGGTCGGGGCTGGCATCGACGCCAGGAGCGGCGACGATGATTGACGGGGCATTTTCGCAGCAGGTGGGAGGCGTCGGGGCGTATGCGATGATTGCGCGGCACGTGTATCTTGATGTGGCGCTGTACCGGACGCTGGGGACCGGGTTCCAAAAGTCGATGGGTGTGGATCCTGAGGGCGAGGCGTTGATTTCCGGGGTGGCTCCGTACTGGCGGATGGCGTACAACAACACGTCCGGGAAGCGATCGTACGAAGTGGGGACGTTCGGGATGACGGCGCGGACGTATCCGGGTCGGGACAAGTCATCGGGCAAGGACCGGACGACGGATTTCGGGATCGATGCGCAGATTCAGGACACGTACGGGAAGCATTCGTTTCTCGCGATGTCGTCGCTGGTTTATGAGAATCAGCAGCTGAGTGCGACGAAGGCGATGGGCGGGGCCTCGAGTTCGAGCGGGCATCTCTGGACGGGTCGGCTGGCTGGCGAGTATCTGTACGACAAGACGTACGGGTTTTCGATGGGCGGGTTTTACACGGGCGGGAGCAAGGACGCGGTGCTGTACGGGGACAGTGTGAACGGTTCGCCGCGGAGTGACGGGGTGGTGTTCGAGCTGAACTATCTGCCGCTGGCGCTGAGTGGCGGGCCAGGCTTCTGGAAGGCGAGCAGCCTGAAGCTGTCGATTCAGTATGTGATGTACGCGCACTTCAACGGGCGGCAGCACAACTACGATGGAGCGGGGACGGATGCGAGCGACAACAACACGCTGTATCTGCAGGCGTGGTACAATTTCTGAAGCGCCGGAAGGTACTTTGCAGAATCGGGGGTGCTGGCCGCGGGGTCGGCACCCTTTTTTGCGGGAGCTGACGCGACCGGGTGGGCTGAGTTCATCCTGTGGTGCGGGAGCGGATGAAGCCGAAGGCGACGATGGCGGCGACGGTGACGAGGATGCCCATGACGACGAGGAAGATGATGCGGTCGCGCTGGGCTTCGAGGCGTGGCTGGCTGGGCGGCTTGGGGCCGCGATAGCGCTGAGCGTGGCGTGGCTTGGTCACGAATTTGTCGGTGACACCCTGGCGGTCCTGCAGGCGTTTCCACTTGTCGAATTCGTCAGGCATGGATGGGGAGGTGAGCAACGAGGAGGTAACCATTCCTGGAAATCAGTGAGACGGCAAGGAGAAACTGGGAAGGAATGATGTGTGGAGGTGTCAGGGATGGGTGGGTGGGAGAGCGTGGAGGTCTGAGGGTATGATGTCTTTAAAGAGAAAGAAATTAAGTCATCATCATAAGGGTGGTGAATAAGTCCAAGAACCGTGTTCCCCGCTGGAGAATGGGGTGTTCCACGCGATGGAGGAGGGTGGACAAGGATCGTGATGGAAGGTTCCGTGAAAAGGGGAGAACCTTGTGGGGCGGGTGTGCGCCGGGTGTTGTCCCTGTTGTTCGCCGGGTTATTCACCGGGCTGAATGGAGGGTGGAGCGGGAGGGGCTGCTGATTCTTTGGGGACGGTGGCGAGGCGTATGGAGATGGCGACGACCTCCGGGTGGGAGAGAGCGGCTTCTGCTGCTGCGGTTTCCGCGAGTTTTTTGCTGGGGCCGGAGCCGTCGGCGAGGGCGATGCCGTTCCATGTGACGCGGGCGACGAAGGATTTGCGGTGGTCGGGTCCGGCTTCGGAGACGATGGAGTAGGAGGGGCTGCCGAGGGCGACGGACTGGAGGGTTTCCTGGAGCTGGCCCTTTGGATTGACCTCGCGAGGCTGGGAGGTGAGGGAGAGGAGTTCTTCGCCGCAGAGGCGGAGGACGGTGGCGCGCGCGGTGTCCATGCCGGCGTCGAGGTAGATGGCGCCGACGAGGGCTTCGAGGGCGTCGGAGAGCGTGCTGGCGCGTTCGCGGCCACCGCAGGCGGCTTCGCCGCGGCCCATGACGAGGTGTTTGCCGAGATCGAGGCGGAGGGCGGCTGCGGCGAGGGCTGGGCGGGAGACGACGCGGGCGCGGAGTTTGGTGAGGGAGCCTTCGTCGAATTCCGGGAAGGCGGAGTAGAGGAAGTCTGTGAGGATGAGCTGGAGGACGGCGTCGCCGAGGAATTCGAGGCGCTGGTTGCTGAGCTGGTGACGATGTGACTCGTACGCGACGCTAGGGTGCGTGAGCGCCTCTTCGAGGAGGGCTGGAGAGGAGAACGAGTGGCCGAGCGATGCTTCCAGCGCGTGCATGGATGAGAAAGGTGGGGTGACCGACGGGGCTCGAACCCGCGACAACCGGAATCACAATCCGGGGCTCTACCGACTGAGCTACGGTCACCATGCCGTGGAAGCGGCGAATTGGTTTATAAATCAGGGTTCCGGGGATTTCCAGGTGAATTTTCGAGGGGATGCGACTGTGCTTGCCTGGAGCGGGTGGGGGGGATAGTGGGGATGGATGAGTACAGGCAAGGATGGGACAGAAGCGATGAGGCCGGTGTTGTCGGCGGTGTATCACGGGACGCGGGAGTCGGTGGGGACGGCGCTGGCGGGGGCGGAGAGTGCGGGGGCGTTGCTTGCGGTGGTGCAGGCGGCGTTGCAGCATGTGGAGGAGAGTGTGAATGGGGTGCGACGCGAGAGCGGTGTGGCGACGGCGTGTGCGGTGGGGTGTTCGTTCTGCTGCTGGCTGAACATTGATGTGCTGGCGCACGAGGTGCTGCTGCTGGCGGCGTATTTGAAGGCGCACCGGACGCCGTGGGAGGTGGAGGAACTGGCGGCGGCGGCGGTGGTGCGGCGGAATGAGCGGGCGGGGTTGGATCATGCGGCGCGGCAGCGGGTGAGGAAGCCGTGTCTGCTGCTGGATGATGCGGTGTGTTCGGTGTATCCGGTGCGGCCGGGGGCGTGCCGGCGGTACTGGTCCGGGGATCTGGAGGCGTGTCACGCGATGTGGGAGGATCCGGAGGTGACGGCGAGTGTGGAGTTTCCGTTGCTGCAGGAGACTGGGCGGGCGGCGGCGGCCGGGGTGCACCATGCGTTTGTGGGCGCGGGGTATGACGGGTGTTATTATGATCTGCCGTCGGCGCTGGCGGAGGCGCTGACGGACCCGGGGTGTTTAGAGCGGTGGTGTGGCGGGGAGAAGGTGTTTTCGGAGGGTGCGGAGACGCGGACGCCGGAGGGATTCCGGCAGGCGGAGGCGCTGGAGCGGTTGCGGCAGGAGCTGGGAATGGGGATGGAATAAGGGGTGGAAATCGGTGGCGGGATCCGCATGATGGGGTGGACGCCATGATTACAGAAGTTCCCGGTATTTCAGTATTGCCCGCCTGCGGGTTCAAAGAGTGGTCGCTGGTGTGTGACGCGCTGGGGGCCGGGGCGCAGAGTTTGATTTTGAGGAAGGGCGGGATTCATGAGGGCCGGGGCGGGTTCTGGTGGAAGCATGACCGATTTTTTCTGTTTCCGACGCATTTTCATGAGCAGCGGGCGGCGTTCACGTGGGGAGCGGAGGGCGGTGAGTCCCCTGCCCCGGCGGAGGGATCGGGGCACCGGCTGACGTTGTTTGCGGAGGTGGTGGAGAAGGCGCAGCTGACGGAATGGGAGCGGGTGGAGGCGTTGCGGCCGTGGCATTACTGGACGGAGGAAGCGATCCGGGAGCGGTTTGATTACACGGAGCAGGCGGGGATCAGTGTGGCGTTGCTGCGGGTGTGGCGGCTGGAGGAGCCGTGGGAATTTCCGGATCAGGCGAAGTATGGCGGGTGCCGGTCGTGGCTGGATTTGCCGGAGGTGCCGGAGGCGGGGTTGGTGCCGGTGCTGGATGACGCAGCGCACGCGGAGCGGATGGCGGCGTTGCGGGCGGCGATGGGGCAGGCATGAGAGAGCAACACGGAATGGCCATGGCGACACCTGAATCCCCCTCCCCTGCCCTGCCGGCTGCCGGCGGATTGACGCGCATGATCCGGACGTATGCGCGGCGGGACGATGCGGAGAGGGCGCTGAGTTTGCTAGGGGATCACGGGTTGGAGGCGGCGATTCAGGAGTTCTGGGCTCCGGATGCGCATACTGGGGAGCGGGTGCTGCGCGGGTGTGCGCTGCTGGTGCGGCCGGAGGATGCGTCGGCTGCGGCGAGATTGATCATGAAGATGCCGCCGAGTGAGGCACCGGGCGGACAGCGGGGCGGCGGGATGCCGGTGCGAACGCCGGGGGCGCGGGGATCGGGTTCCGGGGGACGATTGATGCGTCGGGTGCCGGTGGCGGAGAAGCAGCGGGGATCGATACTGATGATCGGGATTGCGATCATCGGGGCGGCGACGTTTCTTTTGTATGCGGGGAATCAATTGTTAGGGAAAAAGCAGCGGGCTCCGGTGGTGGAGGAAGGGCCGGAGACGTACAGCATTGACGAGGATCTGAACGGGGACAGCATTGCGGATGCGGTGCGGGAGTACACGCCGGGAGGGCGGCTGGTGTCGTGGCAGGAGGACCGGAATTTTGACGGGACGATGGATGTGCGGTGGATCTGGCAGGGGGATCGGTTGGCGTACCGTGACCGTGACATTGACGGCAACGGGAAGTGGGATGAGCGGACGACGTTTGATCCTGAGGGGTATCCGTTTTACACGGATCTGCGGCCGGATGGAGCGGGTGCGGTGCGGCTGCGGAAGGTGTTCCGGGACGGGGTGTTGTGGCGGACGCTGGAGGACCGGGATGGGGACACGCGGTTTGATGCGGTGCTGGAGACGGACGAGGGTGGAGACATTCTGCGGCGCGAGGCGCTGGGGCCTGATGCGCCTGAGCATGCGGTGCCGAAGTATCCGCTGCCGCCGCTGCCGCCGCGGGATTTCGGAGAGATGTCGGCGCCGCTGAAGGCGCTGCCGCCGGTGGAGTCCCCTGCCCCGTCCTCCCCTGCCCCGCCGCCCTGAAGCGTCATGGAGAATCGATTTTACAATGCGTTCGACGAGGAGCTGCTGGATCCATCGCAGGGGGTGCGCGAGGGAGAGTACCGGACGGTGTTCGAGATCAACCGGGACCGGATCATTCACACGTCGGCGTTCCGGCGGCTGCAGAGCAAGACGCAGGTGTTTTTGTCAGGAGAGTATGATTTCTACCGGACGCGGCTGACGCATTCGATCGAGGTTTCGCAGATCGGGAGGAGCATCTGTGCGAAGCTGCGGCGGACGAGTGATCTGCTAGGGGCGGATTATTTCATTGATCCTGATCTGGTGGAGGCGGCGTGTCTGGCGCATGATCTGGGGCATCCTCCGTTCGGGCACGCGGGGGAACGGACGCTGCACCGCCTGATGCGGGGGTATGGGGGTTTCGAGGGGAATGCGCAGACCCTGAGGATGCTGACGGAGACGATTTTCAGCCGGCAGCACAGCGGGATGAATCCGTGCCGGGCGTTTCTGGACAGCACGCTGAAGTACAAGTCGCTGTACAGCGAGCTGAGCAGGCCGGAGCATCATTTTCTGTATGATCCGCAGCATCGGTGGCTGGACTGGGTGTTAGGCGGGCGGGATTTTCCGCTGGAGCTGCCGCCGGGGCCTGCGCGGGACGGGTTCCGGTCGATCGAGTGTCAGATCATGGACTGGGCGGACGACACGGCGTATTCGCTGAACGACATTGCGGACGGGATCAACGCGGGGTTTCTGACGCTGGAGACGCTGGAGCGGTGGGGTGCGTCGCAGGAATTGTCAGGGGACGAGGCGGATCACCTTGTGCGGCTGCTGAGGAGCATGCGGGAGCAGCGGGCGGAGGTACGGCTGCGGAGCCGGATCGGGAGGTTCATTGATGCGGCGTCGCTGGAGCTGGACGTGAATTTCATGTCGCCGCACACGAACCGTTATCGGTACCGGCTGGCGGTGCTGGAGGAAGCGAGGCGGGAGGCGAAATTCTACAAGCGGATGGCGCTGCATCTGGTGTTCCGGAGCCGGCAGTTGCAGCAACTGGAGGCGAAGTGCGACCGGATGCTGACGATGCTGTTCGGGGCGTTGTCGGATCGTTATGTGACGGAGACGGCGGAGTCGCAGTTCCGATTGCTGAGCGAGGGAGAGGAAGCGGCGCTGGCGGCGGCTTCCGGGGATTGGGAGCGGGCGCGGCTGGTGTGTGATGTGCTGTCGCGGATGACGGACGGGGCGGCGACGCGGACTTGGCGTCGGTTATTTGATGCGGACTTCCGGTCGCTGGTGGATTTCTCGTGACGGAGGGGGCGAGTCCCCTGCCCTGTCTGGTGCTTGCGAAAGCGGCGTTCGGTTTCCTGATGGAATGTTAGGAGAAATGATCAGAGACGGCGGAGACCGTCTTCGGTCATCGGGTTAGGGATGTCGGCGTCGATGGCGTCGATGCGGTCGAGGGTATCGCGGTCGAGGATGAGGTCGCGAGCGGCGAGGCTTTCGTTGAGTTGTGCGACGGAGGTGGCTCCGACGATGGTGGAGGCGACGAAGTCGTGCTGGCGGCTCCATGCGAGGGCGAGAGCGGCTAGGGAGATGCCGAGGTCGTGGGCGATGGGCTGGAGACGAGCGGTGGTTTCGAGGGTGCGGCCGTTGACGAAGCGCTGGGCCATGCGCTGCTGGCGGGGGCCGCCGGAGGTGAGGTAGTCGGAGAAGCGTGCGCCTTTGGGGAGTGCCGGGGTGTTGTATTTGCCGGTGAGGACGCCGCCGCCGAGGGGGGAATAAGGGAGGAGTGAGACGCCTTCCATGCGGCAGACCTGGGCGAGTTCGCTTTCGCAGCGGCGGTTGATGATCGAGAAGTTGTTCTGGACGGAGTCGTAGCGAGCGAGGTGGTGGCGTTCGCTGGCGCGGAGACTGTTCATGAGGCCCCAGCAGGTTTCGTTGGAGCAGCCGATGACGCGGACCTTGCCTGCTTTGACGAGGTCGGTGAGGGCGGCGAGGGTTTCTTCGGCGCGCATGCCGTGGTCCGGCCAATGGGTTTGGTAGAGGTCGAGGTAGTCGGTCTGGAGTCGGCGGAGGCTGTCTTCGCAGGCTTTGGTGATCTGGTGTCGGTCGAGAGTGGTGAAGCCGTTGCGGACGGGCGGGCGGAACCAGCCGTGGCCGGGGCCGGTGACTTTGGAGGCGAGGATGATCTGGTCGCGGCAGCCGCGGGATTGGAGCCAGCGGCCGATGAT
>CANHUG010000142.1 GCA_947462995.1 Verrucomicrobiales bacterium
TCCGCCACCCTCACACTCAATCTCCCCGGATCCTCCCCGCCCATCGTGATCCCGCAATGCATCAGATTCACCCCCGCTAGCAGCTCCAGATGCGGCGACGCCACGCACAACGCCGACGCAATCTGCGCCAGACACTGCAGCGCCAGCCACGGCGGCAACGGCGGACACCGCCGCAGCCACGAATCAAACCGCTCCCCATCAAGCAGGTCCGTCACACAGAAATTCGCCCCGTCATCCTCCCCTCCCTCATGCACCGTCAGAATATGCGGATGCCTCAACCCAGCCGCCGCCTTCACCAGCGCCTGAAACGCCCGCGGCTCCATCTGCCGCTCCGCCGCCACAATCGACACATGCAGCTCCCCGAACGCACCCCTCACGCTGTCCCACACCAGACACGCCACCTCATGCCCGCTCCGCCACACCTCGACAGCCGCGCCCTGCGCATCCTGGGAAATCTGATAATGACGGAAAGTCTGCAGCTCGGACATGTCGGATGAATCGCCCACCGTAGCATACTTAGCGCCCGCGCCATGCCGGATTTTTCATCATCCCAGTCCACAAACCCGTCACACTTTCCGCCTCCCGCTGATCGCCCGCATCAGGGTCAGCTCATCCGCCGACTCCAACCCGCCCCCCGCCGGCAACCCCTGCGCCAACCGAGTCACCGCAATCTCAGGATGCGTCACCCCCACCAACTCACTCAGGTAATGCGCCGTCGCCTCCCCTTCCACATCACTCCCCGTCGCCAAAATCACCTCCTCAACCCCTCCAACCGCCAACCGCTCCATCAGCGCCCCGATCCTCAAATCCTCCGGCCCCACATTGTCCAGCGGACTGATCTTCCCGTGCAGCGCATGATACTGCCCCTGAAACACCCCCGTCCGCTCCAGCGGCAGAATATCCGTACTCTGCTCCACCACACAAATCACCCGCTGGTCCCGCCCGTCATCCCCGCAAATCCGACAACCAGTCCCCACCGACGCAAAAAACCCGCACCGCCCGCACAACGCCACCCGCGCCACCGCCTCCGATAACGCCAACGCCAGATCCCCCGCAGGCGTCTGCCTCGACCTCAGCAACCACAACGCAATCCTCTCCGCACTCCGCGGCCCCACCCCAGGCAGCCGCTTCAACTGCCCCACCAGCCCCCGGATCTCCTCTGGATAGTCAATGCGGCTCACGGTCTCGCTGCATTCCGGGACAGATTCCGCCGCCCCGCCCCACCCCCGCGCTCCACTTCCATCGCCGCCTGACTCACAAACCGCTCCAGCACAGGATCCGGCACCACTAAACCTTCACGCGCATCCCCAAACCGCCGCAGCGCGTCCTCCGCATGCCCCGCTCGCATCAGCACCACCGCATCACGGAACGCATCGCGCCTCACCTGCGCCTCACCCGACAACCCGCCCATCTGCGCCAGCAACTGATAAACCTCCACCGCCGCACCCTCAGGCGGATGCAGCACCTCCAGCGGCCGATCCTCGGAACGCTCCGCCACCCGGTGCACCACCTCATCCGTAAACATCCGCACCTGATACTCACCCCGCAACTGCGCCAGCCACTTCGACCGCTCGATCGCATCCCCAGCCACCGAATACCCAGTCGCACCCAACCCAGCCGTCAAAGTCCCGCACGCCAGCCCAATCCCCCACTCCACAGGCTCCGCACCCGGACGCTCCGCAAACTCCCGCAGCACATCATCCAGCGCCACCGCCGCCATCACCGCCGCATCCGCCGCCTCCCCAACAGGCATCCCCAGCGGCAACCCGAAAATCCCACGCACCACCCCTGGCTCCGCCTCGTCCGTCAGCGCCCCGCAATCCCGCAATACCCTCGATCCCACCGCCGCAAACTCCGCATTCAACTTCAAAAACGCCCCCGCAGCCAATCGACCCCGCAACGCCGTCTCATTCACTAACCGACACGTCACCACCACCGCCTCCCGCGCATCCGGCACCAGCACCATCTCCCCGCCAGCCGCCTCCACCCGGCCCAACACCACCCCAGACACCCTTCCCCGCAACCACTTCACCCACTCCGCCACCGGCGGAACCAACAAACCGCCAGCCACCACACCCGCCACCAATCCACCCACCACTCCCACCGGACCCCACGAAATTCCATACCGCGCCAGCACCACACTCTGCGTCACCGCCAGCACCACCGCCGCCAACCCAGCCCCCAACCGCTGGCCCCATCCCCCGACCTTCATCGCCACCACACCCGCTAACACCCCAATCACCCCAGCCACCGCCAGCCGCCCCGCCACAGAAACCACCCACTCCGTCACCACCGGACGCTCCGGCACCCAATCCATCCCCATCCACCACTCCACCATCACCCCAGCCACCCCACCCATCAATCCCGCCAGAAACCCACGCACACGACCACGCCGCTCCCGCCGCTCAGGCGGATTCGTCGTCTCGGATGTCTCGTTCGGCATGGATGTCACAGGCGCAGCATTCTAAGCACGTTTCACCAATCGACAACTGCCTGCAACTCTCCGTTCAACCCCACCACCGCATCGCCCAAAGCTTCGGCCCGAACACCCCCAACCCAACCCCCACCGCCGCCACCGCCGCCACCAGCACCGCCCCCGCCGCCGCATCCTTCACCACCCGGATCGCCTCCTCCCGCTCCCCGCTCACCCGGTCCGCCAATCGCTCCACAGCCGTATTCATCACCTCCGCCGTCACCACCAATCCCATCGCCAGCGCCAGCACCGCCCACTCCACCGCACTCACACGCAACACCAGCCCAGCCACCACCACCAACACCCCAGCCACGACATGCACCCGCATGCACGGCTCACGCCCGAGGGTCTCCAGAAACCCCCGGCCCGCACACCGGAACCGCTCTCGCCATCGCGCCAGCATCCCCACCAGCATGCCGCCTTCCTCACCGCCTGCACGCGGAATCTTTCCCCTTTCCCTCCCACCGCCCGCCCGCTTCCCTCCTCCCCATGCCCTCCCCGCTGCGCATCGCCCTCGTCGCTCACGACCACCGCAAGGATCAACTCATCGCATGGGCCCAGCGCCACGCCGACGTCCTCGCTCCTCACGCCCTCTCCGCCACCGGCACCACCGGCCGTCTCCTCTCCGCTGCCCTCAACCGCCCAGTCCACTGCTACCTCAGCGGCCCCATGGGCGGCGACCTCCAGATCGGTGCCCACCTCGCCGAAAAACACCTCGACGCCCTCTTCTTCTTCTGGGACCCCCTAACCGCTCAACCCCACGACCCCGACGTCAAAGCTCTCCTCCGCGTCGCCGTCCTCTGGGACGTCCCCTTCGCCTGCAACGAGGTCTCCGCCACCCTCCTCCTCAGGGCACTCCTCAATCCCAACGGTGACGCTTGCACCCCAGCCACGCCAACACCAACCCAGTCAGAATGTGCGCCATCAGCACCGCCGCACTGATCGCACTCGCACTCACCACCGTCGTCGGCACCGCCTGCGTCACCGCCAGAAAATAATCCGACTCCCGCATCGTCGACAACTGCCCGCTCCAACTCCAGTACGCCACAATCAACGGCTGCACCACCCGCTCCACAGCCGCAGGCAGCGCCAGCACCGCCCCCGACAACGGCAGCTGAAATCCCACCAGATAAATACTCATCAGCGACGCCTGCTCCGGTGACTTCATCAGCCCCGATATCGCCAGACACACCGACGTCATCGCAAAATTCACCAGCAGCAACATCTTCAATCGCTCCCCAAAATCCCCAGGCAAATCCGTGAAGTAATCCACAAACAATCCCATCCACACCGCCTGCGCCGCCGCCAGCACCGCCAGAAACACCACCTTGCTCGACAAATACGCCAGCGGCGTCACCCCTCCCATCCGCTCCTTCTCGTAAATCAGACGCTCCCCCGCAATCTCCCGCGCCGAATTGTTAGAACCCATCAGCGTCAGCAGCACCACCTGGAACATCACCAGCCCAGACACCAGCGCCCCAAGCTTCGTCTGCTTCTCCACAATCGCCGTCTGCCTCACAATCGCCTCCGCCAATCCAGTCCCCGGCGGCACCGACCGGTCAGGCATCGGATCAATCCCCTGACTCGCAAAAATCACCACCAGCACCGGAAACCCAAACAATAACGCCAATTGCAGCACCAATTGCGTCCGGTCCCTCAAAAACAACTTCCAACGCCGCGCCAACAAGGTCCGGAACTGTCTCCCAAACCCAGCCGGCCGCACCCCTCTCCCCTCCATCTCATCCCCATCCTCATCCTTCTTCACCTTCTCCTTCTTAACCTCCACCACCGTCTCCTCCACCTGCCCATTCTCCTTGTCCACACCCGCTTCCTTCCCATCCGCCTCGCCCGCCTTCTCCTCACGCGACTCCACCACCCCCATCATCTTCTCATAATAAGGCCCGCGGTACTTCTGCCACGACTCATGCCAGTCCACCGACGGCCGCTTCGCCAGCTGCGGATACACATCCTCCGCACTCGCCACACTGAAATAATGCGCCAAGGCCCCCGGCGGCCCGTGATACACAATCCGCCCCTCGAACATCACCAGCACCGACCCATACAGATCCATGTTGCTCAGGCTGTGCGTCACATTGATCACAATCCGGTCGTCCTCCTGGGACAACGCATGCAGCAACTGCACAATGTCCCGCTCCGACTGCGGATCCAGCCCGCTCGTCACCTCATCGCACAACAACAGCTGCGGCCGGCTCACCAGCTCCATCCCCAACCCCAGCCGCCGCTTCTGCCCGCCAGACAACACCGACACCCGCTTCTCCCGCATCGACTCCATCCCCACCGCCGCCACCACCCGGTCCACAATCTCATAAAACCCATCCCCGGTCTCCCGCGTCCGTAACCTCACCGCATTCTCCACACACTCCTCCACCGTCAGATGATCATACGCGATGCTGAACTGCGGCACATACCCAAGCTCCTGAGGCTCAATGTCCCCGTCTTCCCCAATGTCCTTCCCGCGCCAGTACAAGGTCCCTCCAGTCTCCATCTGCAATCCCGCCACCACCTTCAGCAATGTCGTCTTCCCGCACCCCGACGGCCCCACAATCGCCATGAAATGCCCCGGAGGTATCCGCAGCGACACTTCCTTCAGCAGATGCAGATCATCGCCCTCGCGCGCGATGGTGAATTGAACGTCCTTGAGTTCCAGCATGACTTCAAAATTGACCCGCAGGCTATGCGTTCCCTCCGAATTGTCGAATGACGAATGCCCTCAGCCCCGCTAAATAAGAGAAAACCGTCTCCTCGCCATGACCGACGCCGCCGATCCACCACCCGCCACTCCCACCCCACGGAGCCGCCGCCGCCGCAAACCTTCCTCCTCCAAACGCTGGCTCATCGCCCTCGGCACCATCGCCGTCCTCCTCGCCGCAGCCGTCTTCTCCTTCTCCGTCTGGCTCGACGGCTACCTCAAAAGCGACAGCTTTCGCCGCTGGATCAGCGCCGCCATCTCCTCCCGCCTCAAAGCCGACGCCTCCCTCAACGGCATCTCATGGCGCGGCTCCTCAGCCTTCGTCGAATCCTTCTCCGCCTCCGGCTCCGCAGACGCTCCCTTCCACTCCCTCTCCGCCGCAGACATCCGCGCCGACATCAACGCCGGCGCCATCTGGGACCGCACATGGCACGTCGAAGGCGTCAAAGTCGCCCGCGCCTCCGTCAACTTCTCAAAACTCCCGGACCAGCCCTCTCCACCACCACCAACCCCGGAAGCCCCAGCCTCCTCCTCCGGCTTCCTCTCCTCCCTCATCCCCAACCGCATCCTGCTCGGCCCAGTCCGCATCGACCAGTTCGGCTTCGACTGGAAATCCGACTCCGCCTCCGCCTCCGCTCGCAACATCGCCCTCGAAATCAAACCCTCCGACGACCAGGGCTTCGTCCTCGCCAAAGGAGCCGGCGGTTCCCTCTCCTCCTCCGCTCTCAAAAACCTCCCCCTCGATATCACCGACTTCGACGCCTCATGGCAGGAAGGCGAAATCCGTCTCGACAGCTTCCACGCCACCACCGCCGACGACGCCTCCATCACCGGCGAAGCCTCCGTCCGCCTCAACCAGAACGCCCCAGTCCTCGACGCCCGCGGCACCCTCGCCGACCTCCAACTCGCCAAAATCATCCCCGACGACTGGCTCAAACGCGTCAAAGGCACCGCCAGCGCCTCCGTCCAGATCTCCGGCAACCCCAGCGACCCAGATCGCCTCCTCTGGCGCGGCAACGCTGCCATCAAAGACGGTCTCCTCGAAGGGCTCCCCATCCTCCAGATCATCGCCCGCAAAACCCGCAACGAAGCCTTCGTCCGTCTCGTCCTCAAAGACACCCGCACCCGCTTCACCCGCACTTCCTCCGGCGACTGGATCCTCGAAGGGCTCCTCATGGACGCCCCAGGCCTCCTCCGCCTCAAAGGCAACGCCTCCATCGCCGCCTCCTCACAACTCTCAGGCAATCTCCTCCTCGGCATCGTCCCAGGAACCCTCCGCTACCTCGCAGGCGCTGAACAACAGGTCTTCCTCCCCATCGACCGCGCCAACCTCCCCGCCTCAGACCGCGCCCTCCTCGGCCCGGAAGACGCCGGCCTCCTCTGGACGCGTCTCGTCCTCGGCGGCTCCCTATCCAATCCCACCGAAGACCTCTCCGACCGTCTCGCCCTCGCATGGTTCAATGCCACCGTCGACGAGGTCCTCAATATGTCCATGGAAGGAGCCATCAAAGCCGCCGAAACCGCCTCCAAAGCCGCCTCCACCGCCGCTTCCAAGGTCCTCGAAAACGCCCCCGCCGCTCTCGATAAAGGCACAGACCTCCTCCAGAAAGGCGCTGAATCAGGCGCAGGCATCCTCCAAAAAGGCGCAGAATCAGGCATCCGCGCCATCGAAGGGCTCCTCCCTCGCTGACCGCCCCCCTACGCATCGATGGCCCACTCAATTAGTTGACGCCTCCCCGCTCTCTGGCATCATCCCTCCAGTCTCGCAGGCTCATCCTGCCCGCCAGACATACCTAACCAAAACTCGCAACTATCCCATGAAATCCTTCTTCGCTGCCATCGCAGCCTGCTTCGCTCTCACCAGCTTCGCCTCCGCCGACGCCGTCAATACCAAGTGCCCCATCTCCGGCAAAGACGTCAACGCCGCCCAGACTTCCGAAGTCTCCGCCAACATCGGACTCTGCTGCGCCAAGTGCCAGGCCAAGTTCGAAGGCGATGCCAAACTCCAACTCGAAGCCCTCAAAAAACACGTCGGCAGCACCGAAAAGCCAGCCAACAAGGAGTGCCCGATCAGCAAGAAGCCAGTGAAAGCCGAAAACGCCGTCGACGCCAAGGTGACCGTCGCCTTCTGCTGCGAAAAGTGCAAAGCCGAGTTCGACAAGGACCCCAAGAAGCACTTCGCCAAGGTCAAGTGACCCCCGCGGCGTCCTAATCAGCGCCTCCATTCTCAGCCCGCCGCTTCCTCCTCGGAACGGCGGGCTTTTTCATGCCCTCATTCCTTCCGATTCTCACTTCCCCGCCGCCACCACACCCGCCCGCGCCAGCGCCGCCGCCGTCTCCTCCATCGGCAATCCCACCACATTCGTCCACGACCCGTCCACCCGCGCAATGATCCGCTCCCCATGCTCCTGCGCCGCATACCCGCCCGCCTTGTCCAGCGGATTGATCAAGGTCAGATACTCCTCCACCTCCGCTTCACTCAGCCCCTTGAACGTCACCCGCGTCTCCACCGTGAACACTTCCTCAAAACCGGTCGCCGCACACACCACCGCCACCGCCGTCACCACTTCATGCGTCCTCCCCGCTAACATCCCAATCATCCGCCGCGCCTCCGCCATGTCCACCGGCTTCGTCAGCGCCACCCCGCCAATCGCCACCAGCGTGTCCGCCGCCAGCACCACCGCCTCCGCTCGCCTCCCAGCCACCACCCGCGCCTTCTCCACCGCATTGTGCCGCGTCAGCGCCTCCAGCGCCATCGCCTCCTCATGCAGCTCATCAATGTCCGCAGGCGCCGTCTCAAACACATAGCCCGCCTCCGTCAGCAGCTCCCGCCGCCGCGGCGACCCAGACGCCAGTACCAGATTTCGCTTCTCTTCCATCCCCACGCCCTCCGCCGCTCGCGCCACCCGCGCCACCGCAAATCCTCCAGCTCCTCGCCCACCGCTTGCAGCTTCGCCCCACCCGCCACACTCATCCCCCATGCCCGACGCAATCACTGCGCCGCAGCCGGCTGCCTCCCTCGCGGCCGGTAGGGAATGGTGCGCCCTCGCCGCCGCCTCCCCTGCCTTCGCCAAAGCCCTCGCCTCACTCTCCAAGGCCACCACCGCTCGCGCCAGCAAATCCAAACGGAAACCCGCCGCCCTCGAACACGTCTCCCCTGCCGCCCACGCCTTCGCCACAGGCATGGTCCTCCACTCCATCGCCTCAGGCCCCCCACGCCGGGTCTGGATCCTTGCTAGCGACCTCCGCGCCCAGGAAGCCCTCTCCAGTGACCTCGCCACATGGTGGGGCCCCACGCTCTTCTTCCCGGAAGCCGAAGAACAACGCGTCGAAGGCAGTCTCCCCGACGAAGAAACGTCCTCCGAACGGCTCGCCATCCTCGAACGCCTCAGCCACCCGCCCGCCTCCATCGAGGTCTTCGTCGTCCACGCCGCTTCCCTCGCA
>CANHUG010000143.1 GCA_947462995.1 Verrucomicrobiales bacterium
CTCGCCGGCGCCGGCTTCCCGGCCGAATCCCTCGCCAAGGCCGCCTTCGTCCTCCAGTCCCACGTCATGCTCAACGCTGGCGCAGAACTCGCCCACGTCGCCCTCCCCTCCGCAGCCTACGCCGAAAAACGCGGCTCCATGATCAACGCCACCGGGCGTCTCCAGCGCCTCAACATCGCCGTCACCACGCCCGGCAACGCCCGCGACGACTGGGAAATCCTCCGCGACCTCACCCTCGCCGTCTCCGGCCAGAACGGGCTCTACTCCATCGACGACGTCTTCAAATCCATGGCCGCAGAAATCCCCGCCTTCTCCGGTCTCTCCCTCGCCAAAATCGGCGACAAGGGCGTCCCTCTCGTCCCCACTACGGAATCGGTCCCGCTCCTCGAACGCGAAAAAGAACGCCGCGCCAAAGGCATCATCGTCGGCTGATCATCCCCAGCCGCCCCCGGCTCGCCTTCGCCTCACCCGGCGCTTGTGCCCGCCGCCTCCCCCGCAATACTGCTCCCCCCTCCTCGGCCCACTCCGCCGCAGGCCGCTAACTCTCTATGCCCTCCATCCCCACCGTTCACTTCGGCCTCGCTGGCCTCGGCAATGTCGGCATGGGCGTCTACAAAAACCTCCTCCGCAACGGCGACCTCGTCGCCAGCCGCTCCGGAGTCCGCCTCGACGTCCGCAAAATCGCCATCCGCAATAAGGATAAACACCTCGCCGCAGGCGTCCCCGAATCCCTCCTCACCAACGACTGGCGCGACCTCGTCAACGACCCCGAAATCTCCGTCATCGTCGAACTCATCGGCGGTACCACCGACGCCTACGATCTCGTCAAAAGCGCCATCCTCGCCCGCAAAGCCGTCGTCACCGGCAATAAAGCCCTCCTCGCAGAACGCGGCATCGAACTCGTCGCCCTCGCCGAACGCGAAAACGTCCCGCTCTACTTCGAAGCCGCCGTCGCCGGTGGCATCCCCATCATCAAAGCCGTCCGCGAAGCCCTCATCGGCAATAACATCGAGGCCATCTACGGCATCATCAACGGCACCACCAACTTCATCCTCACCCGCATGAGCGACGACGGGCTCTCCTACGAAGACGCCCTCGCCGAAGCCCAGCAGCTCGGCTTCGCAGAAGCCGATCCCTACCTCGATGTCTCCGGCTGGGACGCCGGCCACAAAGCCATCATCCTCGCATGGCTCAGCTACGGCCAATGGGTCAGCCCCGATCAAGTCCACGTCGAAGGCATCTCCCACCTCACCCGCAGCGATCTCGCCTTCGCCCGCTCCATGGGCTATGCCGTCAAGCTCCTCGCCGTCGTCCGCCTCGACGCCTCCAAAAACATCGAGGTCCGCGTCCAACCTTCCCTCGTCCCCCGCTCCAGCATCCTCGCCAGCATCAACGGGGTCATGAACGCCGTCGCCGTATACGGCGACATCGTCGGCGAAACACTCTTCTACGGCAGCGGCGCTGGCCAGGACGCCACTAGCAGCTCAGTCATCAGCGACCTCGTCGACGCCGCCGACAATCTCATCAATGAAGCCGGCACTAACAACGGCTTCGTCCCCCACGGCCAGTACGGCGCTTCCCTCCCAGTCGCCGACACGGTCTCCAGCTACTACCTCCGTCTCCACGTCGACGACCGCCCCGGCGTCATCGCCGCCATCGCCACGCTCCTCGCCGAGCACTCCATCGGCATCCTCTCCATGAACCAACCCGAAGTCGACGCCTCCGCCAACGGAGCCGACCTCATGCTCATGCTCCACAAGGCCTCCTACGGCAGCATGCTCGCCGCCCGAAACGCCATCGCCGCCCTCGACTGCGTCCGCCAACCCCCAGTCCTCCTCCGCGTCGAAAAATTCCCCGCCCGTCACGCCTGATCATCAACCCCTAACACTCCCCCTCCCATGACCGCCGACGACGCCCGCCTCAGAATCGCGGCCCTCTCCGCGGAAATCGACCGCCACAACAGGCTCTACCACCTCGACGCCAGCCCAGTCATCTCCGACCGCGAATTCGACGCCCTCCTCGCCGAACTCGCAGCCCTCGAACTGGCCTTCCCCGACCTCGCCTCTCCTAACTCCCCCTCCCGCCGCGTCGGCGGCGCCCCCATCGACGGCTTCCTCCAGGTCCAGCATGCCGTCCGCATGATGAGTCTCGATAACACTTACTCGGAAGCCGAAGCCCTCGACTTCTACAACCGTCTCGTCAAACTCACCGGCCTCGAATCCATCCACACGGTCATCGAACCCAAAATCGACGGGGTCGCCGTCTCCATCCGCTATGAAAACCGCTCGCTCGTCCTCGCCGCCACCCGCGGCGACGGCGTCACCGGCGACGACATCACCGTCAACGCCCGCACCATCCGCCGTCTCCCCCTGACTCTCCCGCCGGACGCCCCTCCTCTCCTCGAACTCCGCGGCGAAATCTTCATGCCCAACGCCGCGTTCCGCTCGCTCAACGACGAACGCGAAGCCGCCGGCGACGCCCGCTTCGCCAACCCGCGCAACGCCACCGCCGGCACGCTCAAACTCCTCGACTCCCGCATCGTCGCCCGCCGCCCGCTCGACATCATCTTCCACGGGCTCGGGGCTCAAGAGGGCCTCAATCTCTCTAGCATCTCGGAATTCCACGCGCTCCTCGCCCATCTCAATCTCCCGCGCGCCGACCGCATCTGGCACGCCGACTCCGCCGCTGGCATCCTCGACGCCATCCGCGATCTCGATTCCGCCAGACGCTCGCTCCCCTACGAAACCGATGGCGCTGTCGTCAAGGTCGACCGTCTCGATCTCCAGGCCCAGCTCGGCGCCACCTCCAAAGCCCCGCGCTGGGCCATGGCCTACAAATTCGAACCGGAACGCGTCACCACCACGCTCCGCGCCATCACCATCCAAGTCGGCCGCACCGGGGTCCTCACCCCAGTCGCAGAACTCGACCCGGTCTTCGTCTCCGGCTCCACCGTCTCCCGCGCCACGCTCCACAACGAGGAAGAAATCCTCCGCAAGGACATCCGCGTCGGCGACTCCGTCATCATCGAAAAAGCCGGCGAAATCATCCCCGCCGTCGTCGCCGTCATCCCCGAAAAACGCCCGCCCGGCACCCAACCCTTCGATCTCTTTCAACACACTAACGGCTGCTGCCCTTCCTGCGGCAACCCCATCTCCAAATCCGAGGGCTTCGTCGCATGGCGCTGTCTCTCCCCTGTCTGCCCAGCCCAGGCCGCCACCAGCCTCAAACACTTCGCCGGCCGCAAAATGCTCGACCTCGAAGGCCTCGGCGACATCGTCGCCGACAAGCTCGTCGAACGCAGTCTCGTCCGCACTCCGCTCGATCTCTTCCACCTCTCCGCGGATCAACTAGCCACTCTCAACCTCGGCTCCGACGACGAACCCCGTGTCTTCGGCCCCAAAAACGCCGCCAAACTCCTCGCCGCTCTCGATCGCGCCAGATCCCTCCCGCTCTCCCGCTGGATCTTCGCCATCGGTATCCCCGAAGTCGGCGAATCCGCCGCCCGCGAACTCGCCCGGCTCCACCGCAACTTCTCCGATCTCTTCTCCTCACCCATCCTCACAGATCTCGCCGCCCTCCCCAAAGGCAAACGCAAGGAAGATCACCCCACCCTAGCCCCCTTCCGCATCGCTCAGGAAGTCGGCCAGGTCGCCGCCCGCTCGGTCCTCGACTTCGCCGCCAGTCCCTCCGGCGCCGCATTCATCACCGCGCTCCAATCGCAGTTCAATATCGACCCCCAATCCGATAACTTCGCCCCCCAAACCCCGGACTCCGCCGCCGCCTCGCTCTTCGCCGGCACCACATGGGTCATCACCGGCACGCTCTCCGAACCCCGCCCCAACTTCGAATCCCTCATCCGCAGTCTCGGCGGCAAAACCTCCAGCTCCGTCAGCGCCAAAACCTCCTTCCTCCTCGCAGGCGATGAAGCCGGTTCCAAACTCGACAAAGCCCGCCAACTCGGCGTAACCATCCTCTCAGAACAGGAATTCCGCGCCCGTCTCGCCGAAGCACCCACCGCCAATCCCGACGCTCCCCCCGCCAGTCCCCCCGCTCAGCCCGATCTCTTCGCCTGAACCCCCACCGCTCCTCTCCCATGTTCCGCCGCTGGCTCCTCTTCCTCCTCTGCTCCGCCATCACCGCCAAGGCCGCCGACACCCCGCCGCCTAACATCGTCCTCATCGTCTCGGACGACCACGCATGGACCGACTACGGCTTCATGGGCCACCCGCACATCAAGACTCCTAACCTCGACAAGCTCGCCGCCCAAAGCCTCACATTCCGCCGCGGCTACGTCACCTCCAGTCTCTGCTGCCCAAGTCTCGCCACCATCCTCACCGGCCAGTACCCCCACCAGCACCGCATCACTTCCAACGATCCCCCCGTCTCCAAAGATCTTCCCCAGGGCACCCCCAGACTCAAGGACCCCGCCTTCAAATCCGGCCGCGAAACCATGAACCGCTTCATGGACGCCGCCCCCTCCCTCCCCAGAATCCTCGGCCAGCACGGCTACCTCTCCCTCCAGACCGGCAAATGGTGGCAGGGCAACTTCAAACGCGGCGGCTTCACCCACGGCATGTCCCTCGGCGACCCCGACTCCGGCGGCCGCCACGGCGACGCAGGTCTCGAAATCGGCCGCAAAACCATGCAGCCCATCACCGACTTCATCGCCACCGCCCGCTCGGAACAAAAACCTTTCTTCGTCTGGTATGCCCCGCTCATGCCGCACGACCCACACACGCCCCCGAAACGGCTCCTCGACCTCTATCGCGACAAAGCCCCCTCCATCCACATCGCCCGCTACTGGGCCATGGTCGCATGGTTCGACGAATCCATCGGCCAGCTCATGGAGATCCTCAAATCCTCCGGCACCGACCGCAACACCATCGTCGCCTACGTCGCCGACAACGGCTGGATCCAATCCCCTGACAATCCGCGCTACGCCCCGCGCTCCAAACAATCCCCCTACGACGGCGGTCTCCGCACGCCCATCATGATCCGCTGGCCCGACCACATCGCCCCCTCACAACCCGATGTCCCCGCCAGCAGCATCGACCTCGCCCCGACTCTCCTAGCCTGCGCCGGGTTCCCGAAACCAGACGCCATGCAAGGCCTCGATCTTCGCGACTCCGCAGCCCTAACCGCTCGCCACGGTGTCTTCGGTGCCTGCTTCACTCACAATTCCATGGACCTCAACCGCCCCGCCGCCAGTCTCCGCTGGCGCTGGGCCATCGACGACCGCTGGAAACTCCTCATCCCCGGCCCTAACGAACCCGACGCCCCCGTCGAACTCTTCGACATCATCGCCGATCCCTCGGAATCCAAAAACCTCGCCGCCGATCAACCCGAAACCGCCACCCGTCTCCGCGCCCGCATCAACACATGGTGGGACGGCAACTGACCGCGCCTAACTCACGTCCCCCGGCGGTTCCCGTACAGCGCCACGTGCAAGCGCTGGCAAAACCGGTGCCCGCTCTCTTTGCACACGTCGCTCAGCCACGCACTCCGCTCCGCCAGTTCCCCCGGCTCGCGTCCCTCAGGCATCAGTAGAATCTCCCACGGCCTAACCTCACAGCACGTCTCCTCCATCAGCGCCCGCATCTCCTCAAGGTCCTCACGCGCCGAAATCACAAACTTCCACTGGCACTCACTGTGCCCGTGCCACGCCCGCAGCACATCCGGACGCCACCGGGTCTCCTCATGACGCCGGATCCACCCGGCCTCCGCCTCCCCCTCCCGCGGCACCGAATGCCCTAGCTTCGGACTCAATGACGCCAAATCACACGCAATCCCCGCCGGCGGCACCGTCCCCGCCGTCTCAATCGTGATGTGGTACCCGCGCTCCCGCAACGCCGCCGCCAACTCGTGAATCCCCCGCGCCACCATCGGCTCACCCCCCGTCAGCACCACATGACGCGCCACCGCCCACTCCCCAACCTCCGCCACAATCTCCTCCACCCCCATCTCCCGTCCCTCCGGCTTCCATGACGCATACGGCGTGTCGCACCACCGGCACCGCAGGTTGCACCCGCTTGTCCGCACAAACACCGACGGCACGCCCGTCAGCACGCCCTCCCCCTGCAAACTGTAGAAGATCTCGGAAATCAGCATCGTCTCTCCCTCTCAAGCCTCCGGCACAAATTCCCCGTGCCCCGCCGCCCGCAGCGCCTCACGCAACCGCTCCGCCGCCGCATCCAGCGCCTCCGCTCCCGTCCGGCTGTCCTGCCGCCCGAAATCCATGTCCCCGATCTCATCAATCGGGGTCAGATGCAGGTGCAAATGCGGCACCTCCAACCCCGCACACATCAACCCCACCTTCGTACACGGAAACGCCGCCTGAATCCCCCGACCCACCTTCTGCGCCGTCACAAACAAATGCGCCGCCAACTCCTCCGGCGCATCCACCCAGTGATCCACTTCCTCCCGCGGCACCACAAGGGTGTGCCCAGGCCGAATCGGCGCAATCGTCATGAACGCCACGCACTTCTCGTCCTTCCAGACAAATCGCCCGGGAATCTCTCCTCCAATAATTCGGGTAAACAAGGTCGCCATGGTTCTCTTCAGTTCGGGTTCTTCCAATCGTCACAGAGAAACCATTTGCCGCCGCTCCGCAATTCCCTTAACTCGCTTTCCGCGCCTTTCCACAATCCCGGCGCAGCCCCCTCCGCCGCATGACCAACCGCTACCAAGTGAAAGGAAAAATCGGCCAAGGCGGCCTCGGCGACGTCTACCTCGCCCACGACTCCCAGCTCGATCGCGACGTCGCCCTCAAACGGGTCCGCCCACCAGAAGACTCCGCCGTCAGCGCCGCCAACCTCGAATCCGATCTCATCCGCGAGGCCCGCACGCTCTCCTCCCTCCAGCACCCCAACATCGTCACCATCTACGACGTCGGCCGCGACGACTCCGGCTCCTTCGTCGTCATGGAACTCCTCAAAGGCGAAACGCTCGACCAGGTCAGCGATCGCGGCAAACTCACCGTCGCCGACTTCCGCGAGGTCGTCCTCCAGGTCCTCGAAGGCATGGTCGCCGCCCAATCCCTCGGGCTCGTCCACCGCGACCTCAAACCAGGCAACCTCATGGTCAACTGGCTCGCCAGTGGCAAATTCCAGATCAAAATCCTCGACTTCGGTCTCGCCCGATTCTCCAAATCCGCCGTCCCCCAGACCCAGGACCAGGGCGACGGCATCTTCGGCTCCATCTGGTTCATGGCCCCGGAACAATTCGAGCGCCGCCCGCTCGACGCACGCACCGACATGTACTCGCTCGGCTGCATCTTCTACAAAATCCTCACCCAGCGCCACCCCTTCGACGGCACTTCCCCCGTCGATGTCATGGTCAGCCACCTCCAGCACGCCGTCACACCCCTCCAGGACCTCCGCAGCGATGTCCCCCGCTGGATGGCCGACTGGGTCATGTGGCTCGTCAGCCGCAACATGGACGATCGCCCCAACGACGCGCGCACCGCCCTCAATTTCTTCCTCGCCGAAGCCTCCGGCCTCCCGCCCGAACCCGCTCCGCCCCCACCGCCACCACCCAAAGCCGCCTCAGTCCGCATCGTCGGCCGCGGCACCGCCCCAGGCCAGCGCCACCCGTCCCAACCGGCACGCTCCCCAGCCGCCGCCCCCGTCACGCGCCCAACCGCCTCGCCCGCTGCCCCCGCACCCGCAGCCAAACCAGCCACGCGCCCGGTCGCCGCTCCCTCCCCTCCCACCACCACCGCCGCTCCCCGCGCGGCCTCCTCCAAACCGTCCCGCCCCACCACCCCAAAGGACCCCAGGGCCGCCCTCAAATGGTGGATCCTCGCAGGCGTCGCCCTGATCGCCTACCTCACATGGGTCGTCCTTAAACCACGGACCCCCATCCTCCCGCGCGCCGATCACGACGAACTCGTCACCCGGCTCTCCGTCCAGGATGAACCCCCTGGCGACCCAGCCCTCGTCGCCGAACTCGTCTCGTGGATCGGCGAAACCGCCTCACCCGAAACCCCCAAAATCGCCGCCGTCCTCGGCCGTCTCAAAGGCCAGGGCATCAACGAAGCCATCGGTACCCAGCTCGCCACCGCCAAAGGCGCCGCCCGCACGGTCCTCACCGAAATCGCCGGCGACCGCCCCTCCCCAGACGGCAACACCGCCCTCCTCGAAATCCTCACCTCCGGCTCCCCCGAAGACCGCAACCTCGCCGCCGCCTCCCTCGGCAAATCAGGCAACGCCCCGGAAGCCCTCGCCATGGTCAAGGCCGCCGCCATCGCCAAAGACGACCAATCCCGCCGCAATATCGCCGCCGCTGTCTCCGCCATCCTCGCACGCTCCGCCGACCCCGCCACTCGCGTCCGCACGATCGCCCCCCTCCTCCCTTCCTGCGACCCAGCCTTCAGACCAGAACTCCTCCAGCTCCTCGCCGCCACCGGCGACTCCTCCGCCTCCGACGTCCTCATCGACGAAATCAAAGCCGGCGGCGACCGTCTCCGCGACGCCTTCGCCCAACTCGACGCATGGCCCGCCGCCGACGCCAATCTCGCCAGCGCCGTCCTTTCAGCCACCCTAACCGGTGACCA
>CANHUG010000144.1 GCA_947462995.1 Verrucomicrobiales bacterium
CAGCCCCAAGACGCGACCATCCGCGTTCCGATCAAGGCTTGGGGCTGACGCGTTCATATAGGCCGTAGCTGTCCGCCTATGGCCAATATGAAGCGAGAGATATCCTCAAACCTGGGCGTGACGCTTACGCTTGTTCGGAGGGGCGTGTTGGGAGGAGGCCGGGTAGGCGTGCTCCGCACGCAGGGAGAGCTGTGATGGCTCACAGCAGTCCAGAGCCTGCGGCTGCTTGCTCGGTGGAGCGTGTTGGGAGGCGGCGGGTAGGCGTGCTCCGCACGCAGAGAGAGCTGTGATGGCTCACAAGCAGTCCAGAGCCTGCGGCTGGCTTGTAGGGAGGGGGATGGGTTAGGAGTGGAGGCAGGCGGTGGTGAAGAGGGTGGCCCAGAGGACGAGGTGGAGTGCGGCGAGGGCGAGGAAGCGATTGTAGGCGCGGGAGGGGGGGGTGCGGGCGACGAGGATGGTGATGAGGAGGCCGAGGAGGGCGGATGGGAGGGGGAGCCAGCAGAGGTGGGAGAGGTTGGGCTGGCGGGTCCAGAGGAAGCCGAGGAGGGCCGGGAGGAGGCACCATGCGGCGATCATGAGACGGGCGTTGGCGGGACCGAAGCGGACGGCGAGCGTGCGTTTATTGCTGCGGGAGTCTTCGTCGATGTCGCGGAGGTTGTTGATGGCGATGAGGGCGGTGCTGAGGAGACCGGACTGGGTGCCGGCGAGCCATGCGAGGGGGAGCCACTGGCCGGTCTGGACGAAAACGGTGCCGCCGACGGCGATGAGGCCGAAGAAGAGGATGACGAAGCATTCGCCGAGGCCTCGGTAGGCGAGGGGGGCGGGGCCGCCGGTGTAGCCGTAGGTGAAGAAGAGAGAGACGAGGCCGATGCCGATGATGGGCCAGCCGCGGGCGGCGACGATGGGGAGGGAGAAGAGGATGGCGATGAGGGCGGCGATGGTGCCGGCGGCGAGCATGGTTCGCGGGGAGACGAGGCCTGCGGCGGTGGCGCGGGTGGGGCCGAGACGGGCGCTGGTGTCGGCTCCTTTGCGGGCGTCGACGGCGTCGTTGAAGTAATTGGTGGCGATTTGGATGGCGAGCGTGCTGAGGAGCGTGGCGGCGGCGAGGAGGAAGGAGAACTGGGTGGTGAGCCGCCATGAGAGGGCGCAGCCGATGACGACGGGGGCGACGGCGGCCGGGAGTGTTTTGGGTCGGGCGGCGAGGAGGAGCGAGCGGAAGCGGCTGACGGATTCCATGTGGGGGCGATGCGGCACGGGGCGGCCCGGCACAACGCCGAAAGCTGGTTCAGCGCCGGAGACTGTCGATGACCCGTTCGATCTGGAGCGTGTGTTTCCGCATGGTGAGGAGCGACTGGCGGAGGAGGACGGGGTCGCTGATCATGCCGTCGAGGAGGTTCTCGAGGTAACCCTGGACGATGGAGAGCGGGTTCTTGAGCTGGATGGAGACGTCGACGAATGGGTTGGCGCTGGCGGCTTCGCGGCGGGCCTCGTCGTCGTCGCGGAGGGCGATGCGGACGTAGCGTCTGGTTTCGCTGAGGCGGATGGGGACGGCGGAAACTTCGAAATGGCGGTCATCGCGCCATGCGTCGCCGGGGAGTTTGATGGTGATGCGGGCGATGGCTGGTCTGCCGGAGAGGCTGCATTCAGCGGCGAGGGCGGTGACCTTGCGGTCGCCGAGGACGGATTCGAGTTTCCGGCCGAGGATGCGTCCTTTGGGGCGGAGGAGGGATTTGGCGGAGTCGTTGGCGAAGATGATGCGGTCGGTGCCTGTGATCATGAGGCAGGCGTCGGAGAGACCCTGAAGGACCTGTTCCATGCAGGGTTCGAGGCCTTTGGCTGGAGTCTCGGGCGAGTCGGGGTCTGTGGAGTCGGGAATGTCGGCGGCGGAAGCGGGCACCGCCGGGCTCCGGTGAATCCACGAGTTGTGTTTATCAATGCTAAGCGGCTTACGACCCATGGTTGACTATCATGGGGCGCGAGGGGTGATTGCCAAACCGGGGGCCGTGACATTATCGACACAGGGGAGGTGAGGCCTGAATTCAGAAGGTTCCGGCAACTACGTGACAATTCCGTCACGCGGGATTGCGGGGTGTTTCCGGGGGTGGGAACGGGTGATTTCGGGGGGTGTGGGCGGGGGAATGGTGTGGTTCGGGGTGGTGAGGGGAGGGATTGGCATGACGAAACTGTCACAATAAGTGATTTGCCTGCCTTGGAGGGGCTGATTGTTACGAAAACGCCACACAGCATTCGTGGACGGTGTGCCGACTGTTCTACAGTTTAGCGCTACCGGGCGAACTGAATCCCGGGTTCCTCAGCAACAACCAGTCCCCCCCTTTTTTTTCACATGACGCGTTATACGTTTCTTTCGATTCTTGCTGTTTCGGCGGCGGCCCTCAGTTCGTGCGGTCGGTCCGGCGTGCAGAAGGTGCAGATCAATGCGGCTGGTTCGACCACGCTGGGTCCGGTGGTGACGATGCTGGCGGAGGCGTACCGCAAGGTGGATCCGACGGTGAGTCTGACGGTTTCGCTGGGCGGGTCCGGGCAGGGGATCAACGAGTTGAAGGAGGGTCGGATTCAGATTGCGAATTCGAGCCGGAAGATGAAGCCGGAGGAGGCGGAGGAGATCAAGAAGAAGCTGGGCAAGGAAGCGAAGGAGTTCGAGGTGGCGATTGATGCGCTGGCTGTGTATGTGCATCCGGAGAATCCGATGACGGAGATTTCTGTCGATCAGCTGAAGGGGATGTATTCTGCGGAGGGGACTGTGACGACGTGGGAGGGAGTGGCGCCGGGAGGATTGACTGGGGAGATCCGGTTGCTGGGGCGCGAGTCGAATTCGGGGACGTTCGAGTATTTCGGGGAGACGGTGAACGGGAAGTTTGCGGATGGGCCGAAGAAGGGGAAGATGAAGGATTTCCGTGCGGGGATTGCGGAGATGAACAGTTCGCAGGCGGTGGTGGACACCTTGGCGTCGACGAAGAATGCGGTGGCGTATGACGGGATGGCATTCAAGACTGACAAGGTGAAGTGGCTTGCGATTTCGAAGAAGGCTGGTGAGCCGGCGGTTTTGCCGTCGGTGGCGGATGCGCAGACTGGCAAGTACCCGCTGTCGCGGAAGCTGTATATGTACACGGTGGGTGAGCCGACGCCTGAGCTGAAGAAGTTCATTGACTGGGTGAAGTCGCCTGAGGGGCAGAAGGTGGTGGCGGACGCGCATTGTGTGCCGCTTCCTTGAGGGATGAGGGGAGTGATTTACTGAATGCCGATGAGCCTGCCACCTGCTGCTGCTGAACCGCCTAAGGCTGCTGTGCCGACGGGGGATGGGAAAGATGCCGGGGCGAAGGCCCGAGCTGCGGAGCGGCGCGGGGGGCGGGCGACATTCCGTGGGGAGATGGTGATTGAGTTTCTGATCCGGCTGTGCGGGTGGAGTTCGATCATTTGTGTGGCGGCGATCTTCTATTTCATTTTTCAGGAGGCGGCTCCGGTGCTTCCGAAGATGAATTGGGGAGAGTTTTTCGGGTCGGTGACGTGGAGGCCGACGAGTGCGGAGCCGCGGTACGGGGCCTTGGCGCTGATTGTGGGGAACTTTGCGGTGGCGATTGTCGCGATGGCGATGGCGGTGCCGTTAGGATTGGGTGCGGCGGTCTACATCAGTGAGTTTGCGGGGCCTCGGGTGCGGGAGACGATGAAGATCGCGATTGAGGTGCTGGCAGCGGTGCCGTCGATTGTGTGGGGTTTCATCGGGCTGACGATCATCAGTCCTCTGCTGATCAAGTATGCGGGGGCGGAGTTAGGGAGCAACCTGCTGAACGGGTCGGTGATTCTGGCGCTGATGAGTGTGCCGCTGATTGTGTCGATTTCTGAGGATGCGCTGCGGGCGGTTCCGGATTCGTATCGGGAGGCTGCGATGGCGCTGGGTGCGAACAAATGGGAGATGGTGAGGCGGGTGTTGTTTCCTGCGGCGCGGAACGGGTTGCTGGCGGCGTGCATGCTTGGGGTTGGCCGGGCGGTGGGTGAGACGATGGCGGTGCTGCTGGCGACTGGGAACGTGGTGCAGATTCCGCATTCGTTTGTGGATCCGATCAAGACCCTGACGGCGACGATTGCGGCGGAGATGGGGGAAGCGACGCCTGGGCAGCCGCACTATCAGGTGTTGTTTCTGATCGGGATCCTGCTGCTGGTGATCACGTGTGCGATCAATGTGATTGCGGATTTCATCATTAAGGGAGCGAAAGCCAAAGCCAATGCGTGAGATGAGTAATCCATTTGCGCCGACGGCGTATGAGCAGCAGAAGGCGCGCACGGCGCGGGTGATGGAGTATGTATTCCTTGCGATGGGGATAGCGCTCATCATTCCGATGCTGCTGATCATCGGGGTGATTTTTGTGAAGGGGTGGCCGGCGTTGTCGTGGGAGTATCTGACGGCGAATCCGATGCGCGGGGGAGCGGCGGGAGGGATCTGGGGGCCGCTGATCGGGACCTTTTATCTGACGGTGCTGTGTCTGCTGATTGTGGCTCCGGTGGGGATCATGGCGGGGATTTATTTGAACGAGTATGCGCCGGACAACCGGTTGACGCGAGCGATCATGATTGCGGTGACGAGTCTGGCGGGGGTGCCGAGCATTGTGCATGCCTTGTTCGGATTGGGAGCGTTTGTGGCGGCGATGCATATGAACAAGAGCCTGCTGGTGGCGGCGGCGACGCTGGCGGTGATGACTTTGCCGGTGATCATCACGAGCACGAGGGAAGCGCTCGCGGCGGTGCCACGGAATTTCCGGGAGGCGTGTTGGAATCTGGGCGCGACGCGGTGGCAGACGATCCGGACGATTGTGCTACCGAACAGCATCAGCGGGATTCTGACCGGGGTGATTCTGGTGGTGGCGCGGGCGGCGGGCGAGACGGCTCCGATCATGCTGACGGGTGCGGTGGCGTCGATGTGGGTGGAGGACGAGGGATGGGCGAAGTTCACGCCTTACCGACTGGACGAGCAGTTCATGGCGATGGCGATGCATTTGAACAGCATTGCGCGGGATGTGCCGGGGATGCCTGAGAGCATGAAGTTCGGGAGTGCGCTGGTGCTGCTGCTGCTGATTCTGACGATCAACAGTGCTGCGGTGGTCCTGCGGTTGTATTTGCGCCGTCGGAAGCGCTGGTGATTGAATTATTGAAGCATGACACCGCATATTGAGTTCAGGAATTTATCTGTGTCCTACGGGGGGAAGCGAGCCCTTGGGGGGATATCGCTGACTGTGCCGCGGAATACGATTCTGGGGATTGTGGGGCCTGCGAATTCGGGGAAGACGACCTTGTTGAAGACGATCAATCGGACGATTGAGTTCATCAGTGCGGCGAAGGTGGAGGGTGAGGTTTTTGTGGACGGGGAGGAAGTGAGGGCGGTGGAGAGTGTGTATGCGTTGCGGCGGCGGATCGGGATGGTTTTTCCGCTGCCGGTGGGGTTGCCGATGAGTGTTTATGACAACGTGGCGTATGCGCCGCGGCGGATGGGGATCCACAACAAGGCGGAGCTGGATGTGATTGTGGAGCAGTGTTTGAGGGATTCGGTGCTGTGGGACGAGGTGAAGGACCGGCTGGATCTGCTGGGGACGCGGTTGTCGGGTGGGCAGCAGCAGCGGCTGACGCTGGCGCGGGCGTTGTCGTTGTCGCCGGAGATCCTTTGTCTGGATGAGTTTTCGATCGCGATTGATCCTGTGACGACGATGAAGATCGAGGAAGTGCTGTCGCGGCTGCGGGAGCGGATGACGATTGTGCTGGTGACGAATCTGACGCAGCAGGCGCGGCGGATGGCTGATCACGTGGCGTTCATCAATGCGTCGGAGCTGGTGGAGTGGGGGGAGACGGGGCAGATGTTTTCTGCGCCGGTGAAGGCGATCACGGGGCGGTACCTTAACGGAGAATTCGGCTGAGCCGACACAAAGAAACCATGGATTCCTCCATCAGCATTGACGTCCGGGATTTCAATCTCTGGTACGGGAACTTTCAGGCGCTGCATCATGTGAGTGTGCAGATCAAGCCAGGCATCATCACGTCATTGATCGGGCCTTCGGGTTGCGGGAAGACGACGCTGCTGCGGTCGTTCAACCGGATCAACGAGCGGTACGGGAATGTGAGGACGACGGGGCGGATCACGATTCTGGGGAAGAACATTCTTGATGAGGATGTTTCGGTGGCATCGCTGCGGAAGCGGACGGGGATGGTGTTTCAGCGGCCGAACCCGCTGCCGATTTCGATTTACGAGAATGTGATTTTCGGGATCAAGTCGCACACGCCGTCGTCGCAGCTGGGGCGTGCGGTACTGGACGAGGCGGTGGAGACGGCGTTGCGTGAGGTGTCGTTGTGGGAGGATGTGAAGGACCGGCTGAAGAGCCGGGCGACGGAGCTGACGCTGGAGCAGCAGCAGAAGCTGTGCATTGCGCGGCTGCTGCCGTTGAAGCCTGACATTATTCTGATGGATGAGCCGTGTTCGGCGCTGGATGCGGCGGGGATTGAGAGGATTGAGGAGCTGATTACGGAGTTGAAGCGGACGTTCACGATTGTGATGGTGACGCACAACATGGCGCAGGCGCGGCGGGCGAGTGACGAGTGCATTTTCATGCTGATGGGTGAGATCATCGAGCACTCGCAGACGCTGGAGCTGTTTGTATCGCCGAAGCACGAGAAGACCGGCATGTACATTGAGGGCCGGTACGGTTGAGGGTGGCTGCTGCTGCCGGAACCGACACCTGAGTAGAAAATCCCCTGTTACGAAATTGCCCCGCACATGAGCACAGAATCCCGACACATTCTTGGCGTGTTTGAAGACGCCATAACCAATCTACGGAACGATATCCGCCGCATGGGCGACATTGCGCAGGTGAGCCTGACGAATGCTGTGCGCGGGCTGGTGGAGCGCAACCCTGACCTCTGCAACCGGACGATTGCGGACGACGAGGAGGCGGACATGCTGGAGAAGAAGATCGACCGCGAGGGGATCGAGATCATGGTGAAGTTCAGTCCAGTGGCGGGGAATCTGCGGCGGATTGTGGCGACGATGAAGGTGTAGAGTGCGCTGGAGCGGATTACGGATCACGCGGTGAGTCTGGCGAAGCGGGCGCGGCACATTCTGCAGCATCCTGTGATTGAGGAAGTGGAGGGAGTGCTTTCGATTTACCAACTGGTGGCGGCGCAATTGAAGGACAGTGTGGATTCGTTCTGCGACAGCAATCTGGAGCTGGCGTTGAGGATTCAGGGGCGGGATGATGAGATCGACGCGGCGTACAAGGCGTTTCACCGCGGAATCATTGCGCGGATGGAGGACAAGCCGGAGCAGATCCGGGATTATGTGGACATGCTGTTCATCACGAGCCTGCTGGAGCGGATCGGGGATCAGTCGGTGAATATTTCGGAGGATGCGGTGTATCTGATCACGGCGCGGGACATTCGGCATGGTGGCGAGCGGCCGACGGTGTGAGGGGTGTGCTAGGGGATGAGCTTGGGTGACTCGTTGGGGCGCGGGGAATTGGCAGCGGCGTGTTCGGAGAGGGGGCGGGAAGGAGTGCGCAGTCGTGGATTTGGGGCTGGGGATGGACGGAATGGACCGTATTGACAGGATTGACCGCATTGACCGGGATGGTTTCTCGTGAGGGGAGCTGTTTTGATGAGGATGGGGGGCTCCTGGGTGAGGGACTCATAACACGATGCGACACGAAAGGCAGCGTTTGTCTGTCCTGTCGGGCCATGTCTCCAGGGGGTGGCTGCAAAGGGGACAACGTTCCGGGACAACTTCGGGGTGGGGGACGAACCAGCGGTAGTAACAGAGATGTCCGCTGGCCGTTATCTGGTCTGCGATCTCGCGCCCTGCTCTGTGAATCTGTCCAGTAACGTCGGTCAGTTGATCAGATGCCCACGCGGCATAATCACCGGAGTGGATCCATAATAGATAGAGCGATCTGTATCTGTGTCTGCATGCCGGACCGTCGAATGCAGCGATTCCTGGGACTGTATCATTGGGCGAATTGCCGTCAAACCGGGAGTCATATTGCGCCCTTTCAGGGCTTGGTGTGTTTTGTTGTGGTTTACCTGGGGCGATGCCCCATAGGCGTTAACCTAGTAATTATAATTTTCTTGAGTATTGAGCCGAGTGCGTGTACCATTCCGGGATGACTCTGTCCGAACTTGAGGCTGACTGGAAGGTGATCCTCCGATGGCTGCCCGACTTGCAGGCCAGCGCCCGGGAGACCGGCCTGATCAAGGCCCAGCGGGGTATCAAGGAGGCCGAGATCTGGTTGCGCCTGCTGCTAATGCACATCGCCGGGGGGCTTTCCCTCAAGCAGACTGCGGGGCGCGCCAGGGAGCAGTGCCTGGCCACCCTCAGCCCGGTTGCGTTGCACAAACGCCTCGTGCTTGCCCAACCATGGCTCCACCGGCTCTGCAGCCATCTGCTCAAGGAGCAGAATCAGTACCCGAGCTCATCCGAGTGGCCGCAACAGTGGAAGTTCCGTCTTGTTGACGCCACCGACATAAATGAACCGGGAGCCACGGGTACCGACTGGCGC
>CANHUG010000145.1 GCA_947462995.1 Verrucomicrobiales bacterium
GAAGATGAGCGGGAGGGCTTCGGTGCCGTCGGATTCGTGGGCGGCCTTGACGGCGGGGTTCTGGGCGAAGGCGAGCGGTTGCTGGCCGAGGTTGTAGCGTTCGACGCTGACGCCGAGGCCTTTGAGCTGGGAGAGAGTGGAGGCGAAGTTGACGAGGTCCGGGTCGATATTAGGGCCGCAGATGCCTGTGGAGCAGCACATTGGGGGGTCATAGACCTGAATGGTTCTGATCATGGGTCAGAATACTTGGCAAAATCGCCAAGTAAAGAGCGGAAGGGCTCGGGGGGTGTCAGCCTGCGGTGGAGCAGGAGGGGGAGGAAGAGGTGGAGGAGGACATGCGGTCGACGCAGTTGAGGAAGTCGAGGAAGCAGGGGCAGGAGAGGCGGTAGAAGACCTTGAGGCCGCGTTTTTCCATGGAGAGGAGGCCGGCGGAGCGGAGGATGGCGAGGTGTTTGGAGACGGTGGAGAGGTCAGTGCCGACGAGGTTGCGGAGGTCGCAGACGCATTGTTCGCCGGACTGGAGGGCTTCGACGATGGTGAGACGGGAGGGGTGGGCGAGGGCCTTGATGACGTTGATCCTGCTGGTGGTACGCGGGAGCTGGGGAGTGGTCATGGGGCGATGGGAGGGGCCCGTGGAGGGTGGGATAAGGAGCGTGGGGGGGCTGGGGGTGCAAACGGGATCGTGGAGTGGTGGGGAGGGGAGAGGGAGATGGGGGTGTGAAAAACCGCTTTACACCTAGGGCAACCGCCCGCAATGCTCGTCAACGTGAGCAGCGACACACAACTACTCGACTCGGGTGCAGCCCCAACCGGCTTCACGAATGACGCTCCGTTCAAGAAGAAGGGCCGCAAGAAGGACCCTGCTGGATCGGCGCTGATGGCCCTTGGCATTTTTGGATCATTGCTGTGCCTTGCGGCTGCGGCGCTGGCGTTTGTGTCACTTTGATTGCGGTGGTCCTGCGGGATCTTCCTTGTGGATAGCGGGGAGATTTGTGTGAGCTGGGCCGTTGGATTCCCCCTTTTATTAATGCTGGACCGGTGAGTGAACCGGAGCGGCGTGTATTTTTTGAAGCATCATGGCTAATGTGATTGTTACCGGCGCCCAGTGGGGCGATGAAGGCAAAGGCAAGATTGTGGATTTCCTCACGGAAACTGCGGATGTGGTGGCCCGTGGGGCTGGCGGCAACAATGCCGGGCACACTGTGATTCAGGGAGGGACGAAGTATGTGCTGCACCTGATTCCGAGCGGGATTTTGTGGAAGGACAAGGCTTGTGTGATCGGGAACGGGGTGGTGATGGATCCTGTGGGGTTGAATGGTGAGATCGACAAGCTGCGCGGGCAGGGTGTGGCGATCGGGGAGAGCAATTTGTTCATCAGTGACCGGGCGCACATTGTGATGCCGTATCACCGTGGATTGGATCAACGGCGGGAGATCCTGCTGGCGGCGAAGAAGATCGGGACGACTGGTCGCGGGATTGGGCCGGCGTATGCGGACAAGGTGGAGCGTCGCGGGTTCCGGTTTGTGGATGTGGGGGACACGGCGGTGTTCCGGGAGCGGTTGGCGGAGCGGGTGGCGGAGTGCAACGAGTTGTTTGCGGCGGTGGGTGTGGCGCGGTTGGAGGAGGCGCAGGTGCTGGACGAAGTGCTGGGAGCGATTGCGCGATTGGCGCCGTTCCGGACGAACACATCGATGATCATTCACGAGGCGGTGAAGGCCGGGAAGAGCGTGTTGTTTGAAGGCGCGCAGGGGACGTATCTGGACATTGATCACGGGACGTATCCGTTTGTGACGAGCAGCAACACGACGGCTGGTGGAGCGATTACGGGGACTGGTGCGGCGCTGCGGAAGATTGATCGTGTGGTGGGCGTGTGCAAAGCGTACACGACTCGGGTGGGGAGCGGGCCGTTTGTGACGGAGAATGATGCGCTGGGCGACCGGTTGCACAACATGGGCCGGGAGTTTGGTGCGACGACGGGTCGGCCGCGGCGTTGCGGGTGGCTGGACACGGTGATGGTGCGTTATGCTGGGATCATCAATGGACTGGACGATCTGGCGGTGACGAATCTGGATGGGTTGGACGGGGTTTCGGAGATTCACGTGTGCACGGCGTACACCTTGGATGGCGAGCGACTGGAAGTGCCGCCGGCGACGGTGGAGGACATGGCGCGTTGCGAGCCGGTGTATGAGACCCTTGCGGGTTGGAATTGTGATATTACGGCGGCGCGGACGGTGGGTGAGCTGCCGCGGAATGCGCGGGCGTATCTGGACCGGATGAGTGAGCTGACCGGGTTGCCGGTGTCGCTGGTGGGGGTTGGGCCGGACCGTGAGCAGACGCTGGTGGTCTGAGGGGTGGATTCCGGGCTGGCAAGCGTGTGGCGATTACTCCGTGAAGGAAGGTCAGTTAGGGGCTTTTTTGAGGTCGAATTTGCGGCCGGTGTCGTCGATGGCGCGGAGGGTATTGGCGGAGGATTTGGAGAGGCGGCAGAGCGTGCAGGCGACGTTTGGTTGGATGACGTAGAAGTGGCCGCCTGCGGAGCCTGCCCATTGCCATGAGCCGGAGGGCTGGCCGTTGAGGGAGAAGGAGCCGTCGGGTTGGAAGGTGGCGGTTTTGGAGGAGGGCCACGACCATGAGCCAGAGAGGCGGTCGGAGCCGGGGAGGTGGCCGGCGGGAAGGGAGAGCCGCTGGATTTCGGCGTTGAGGGCTTTGGCTGCTTTGGGGTCGAGCGAAGGGGCGACTTTGCGGAGATTGGCGACGGTGGCGACGCGGCGGATGCGGATGGCGGTGGCGAGACGGTTGCGGGCTTCGGATTCGATAGCGCGGTGGGCGTCGATCTGGCGGAGGACATCCGGGGGGAGCGCTGGGGGTTGGCCGTCCGGGAGGGAGGGATCGGAGTTGTCGGTGAAGCGCTTCATTTTGTTATGGCCCCACCAGTGGGTGGTGGACATGAAGGTTGAGGCGGGTGATTCGCCGACATTGAGCAACTGGCCTCCGTTGGCCCAGTTGATGGCGATGATGCCGCGGGAGAAGTCGAGCCATTCCCAGCGCCAGTCCGGGTTGGTTTTGGCGGTGTAGCGGAAGCGGCCGTTGGGGAGGAAGACCATGAAGCGGTTGTATTCCCAGTCGAGCCTGCCGCTGAGGCGTGCGGTATCGTAGCGTGTGTCGCCGCGGGGGAGGATGCCTGCGACGAGGTCATCGGCCATGGAGTCGAGGATGGAACCTTTGGAGGCGGCGGCGAGTTTGCGCCATGAGGCGGCGAGGGAATCGCGCTGGGGCTGGATGGTTTTGAAGACCTCGTCGTGGAGGGATTGTTCGCGGGAGTTGAGCTCGTCGAGGAGAGCGAGGGCTGATTTCGGGAGGGGTTTGGGTGCTGGTTTTGGCGGTGCGGCGTCCGGGCTGGAGTCGTCGACGTCGAAGATTCTGAGGGCGTCGTCGAGGGAGGTATCGGCGCGGAGCGGGGAGGAGAGGAGCGCGAGAGCGAGGAGGAGGCGCATGGGTGGGAGGGTAGAGGGATGGGGGGCCGGGTGGAAGGGAATTTTGGAGGGTGGGAAGGGGAGGAGAGCACATTTCCTCTTTCGTTTCGGTGGCCCCCTCGTGAGATGGAGGGAGCATGAAATCCCTTCCGTCCGGCATTCAACCTGACAACATCCCGCGGCACATTGCGGTGATCATGGATGGGAATGGGCGGTGGGCGAAGCGGTTCGGGTGGCAGCGGACGAGGGGGCATCGAGCGGGAGCGGATGCGGTGACGCGGTGTGTGGAGGCGTGTCAGGATCTTGGGGTGGAGTATCTGACGTTGTATGCGTTCAGCACGGAGAACTGGCGGCGGCCGAAGGCGGAGGTGGCGGCGCTGATGGCGTTGCTGGACGGGTTTCTGGTGGATCGGACGCCTGAGATGATGGAGCGGAATGTGAAGCTGGAGGCGATCGGGCGGCTGGGGGATTTACCGGAGAACGTGCGGGAGCGGTTGAGGGAATCGATAGCGGTGACGAGCGGGAATACAGGGGTGACGCTGGTGCTGGCGTTGAGTTATGGGGGGAGGGAAGAGATTGTGGATGGGATTCGGAGCCTGCTGCGAGGGATTGAGGGAGGGGAGGTGGATGCGGGAGCGATTACGCCGGAGGTCTTCAGCCGGCATTTGTATACGCGGGCGTATCCTGATCCAGATCTGCTGGTGCGGACGAGTGGGGAGATGCGGTTGAGTAATTTTCTACTGTGGCAGTGCAGTTATGCGGAGATTGTGGTGATGGCGAAGCTGTGGCCTGATTTTCAGAAGACGGATTTGTTTGAGGCGGTGGTGCAGTATCAGCAGCGGCACCGGCGGTTTGGCGGGGTGTGAGATCTGAAATTTGAGATTTGAGATTGGGAGATCCGGGCAAAAGAAAGCGCCCGGACCTCCGAGGAGGAGATCCGGGCGCGCGAATCAGAGAGAGAAGCGGCTGAGCCGATTACTCTGGATTGAGGATGTTAGGGTTTTCGCCGGTGCCGAAGAACTGGGAGCTGAAGACGTTGACGGGTTGGCCGTTGTTGCGTTCAGCGACGAAGAGGTTGGCGCCGAGGTCGTGAGCGGCTGCGGAGCCGTTGACGCGGCAGATGACGGCCTTTTTGCCTTCGAAGACGCCACCGCGTTCATTTTTGTTGCGGGACCACTGACCGGCAGCGCCGTTGGCGAAGCCGTTGGCGATGAGTGGGAGGCGACCGTCGGAGGTGTTGTCGAGACCGCCGACGTAGGCGAAGGCGTTTTCACCAGGTTGGAGGGACTGGGTGAAGTCCGGGGCTTGGCCCTTGTCGTTGTCGGGGCGCATGCCCGGCGCGGATTTGTGGTAAGGGTCGTTGGGGATGAAGAACTGCATTTCGTCAGCGCCGTAGCCGCCCATGAAGAGCTGGCGGAAGGCCTGGTTGGCGGTGCTGCCTTGTGGGAACTGGCCGTTGTTGGAGCCTTCGAGGGCGAAGGCACTGATCCACTTGTAGATGTTGCCGGTCTGGGTGGCGGCCTGTTTGGCGCGGATGCCAGGCATGATGGCACCGAAGCCTGCGTAGGCGCCGGCTGCGAGCATGGCGATGATGGAGATGACGACGAGGAGTTCGATCAGGGTGAAGCCCCTGGTCATGGGTTTCTTTTTCATGGATGATGTGAGGTTGTGCGGGGTTGCCCCTGCGGTGGGTTATTATGTTATGGTGGAGGTGGGGAGGCGGGGTAAGCCGCGGGTTTTTCTCTCCAGCTCCGAGGAGAGTTTAGGGAATGGGGGAGGTGGAGGCAAGCATTTTCCTAGGGAATTCCCTGATTGGGGGCGGTGGGATGGGGGAAAAGAGCGGGCCGTCCCTTGGGAGGGACGGCCCGGAAGAGCGGAGCGGGTTGGGGGCCGTGCCGCTGCGTGTGGATCAGGGATTATTGGGGATGAGGCGGATGACGGCCTGTTTGAGTTCGCCGGAGAATTTGAAGGGCATTTTCTGGGCGTAGTCTTCGGAGACGGGGGTGCCGGTGTCTTCGCCGCAGTCGAGGGTTTCGTCGAGGGAGAGGCGGAAGGGGAGGGTGCGGTCGATGCGGCCTGAGGCGAGGGTGTTGCCGTCAGCGGAGATGGTGGCGTTGCCGCCTTTGCCGAGGCCGCCGTCGTATTTGAAGTCGAAGACGAGGGAGTGTTTGCCTGGGGCGAGTTTATCTTTGGCGGCGATGGAGTAGCGGGCGACGCCTGCGAGGTTGTAGGTGAAGACAGGTTTACCGTCGAGGAGGTAGAGGGCGTAGCCTGAGAAGCGGCCGCCGTGGGTGAGGATGATGCCTTCTGCGCCGGAGTCTGGGATGACGACATCGGCTTCGATGCGCCATGATTTGTTTTTGGTGTCCGGGGCGGCGCCTTCGGGGATGCGGACGAGGCCGGGGAAGAAGGTGAAGGCGTTGCGGCCTGCGGTGAGGCTGGGGCGGTTGGAGACGTCGAGGCGTTCGACCTTGCTGTTGTCGATGGGGAGGACGTTGTATTTTTCTGCTTCGGCCCAGAAGAGTTCCTTGAGTTCGTTGAGTTTGGCGGGTTCCGAGGCGGCGAGGTTCTGGGACTGGGAGAAGTCGTCGGTGATGTGGTAGAGTTCCCACTGGTAGTCTAGGACGGCGACGTTGCCACCGGCGCTGGACCATGGTGGGGTGGGCGGGGTGGTGGCGGCGACCCAGCCGTCGTGGTAGATGGCGCGGTTGCCGAGCATTTCGAAGTACTGGGTCTGGCGTTTGGAGGGGGCGTCGGGCTGGTCGAAGGTGTAGGTCATGCTGACGCCTTCGATGGGTTTCTGGGTGACGCCGTTGATGCTGGAGGGGGCGGTGACGCCTGCGGCCTCGAGGATGGTGGGCATGATGTCGATGACGTGGTGGAACTGGGAGCGGACGGCGCCCTTGTCCTTGATGCGGTCGGGCCATGAGATGACGAGACCGTTGCGGGTGCCTCCGAAGTGCGAGGCGACTTGTTTGGCCCATTGGAAGGGAGTGTCCATGGCGTGGGCCCAGCCGACCGGGTAGTGGTTGAAGGTGGAGGGGCTGCCGAGTTCGTCCATGCGGCGGACGAGTTCGGAGAAGTCTTCGGGGATTGCGTTGAAGAACGTCATTTCGTTGAGGAGGCCCTGGAGGCCGCCTTCGCCGCTGGCGCCGTTATCGCCCTGGATGTAGATGACGAGGGTATTGTCGAGTTCGCCCTGGGCTTCGATGGTGTCGAGGACGCGGCCCATTTGAGCGTCGCAGTGGGAGAGAGCGGCGGCGTAGACTTCCATCATGTGGGCGAAGACCTTTTTCTGGTCGGCGTTGAGGGAGTCCCATGCGGGGATGCCTGCGGAGCGGGTGGTGAGGGTGGCGTTAGGCGGGACGAGGCCTGCGGCTTTCTGGCGGGCGAAGGTTTCTTCGCGGACCTTGTCCCAGCCCTGGTCGAACTGGCCTTTGAATTTGGCGATCCATTCTTTGGGTGCGTGGTGCGGGGCGTGGGCGGTGCCTGGGGCGTAGTAGGCGAGGAAAGGTTTGTCAGGAGCGGTGGCGTGCTGCATGCGGAGCCACTGGATGGTGTGGTCGGCCATGTCCTTGTCGAAGAAGTAGTCCTTCTGGTCGTGCGGGGGTTCGACTGGTTTGGTGCCTTCGGTGATGGCTGGGTTCCACTGACTGGTGTCGCCGCCGATGAAGCCGTAGAAGTATTCGAAGCCGAGGCCTGTGGGCCAGAGGTCGAAGGGGCCTGCGGCGCTGGATTGCCAGTCGGGGACGTTGTGGTTTTTGCCGTACCACGAAGTGTTGTAGCCGTTTTGTTTGAGGATTTCGGCGAAGGTGCCGGCGCTTTTGGGCATGAGGGTGTTGTAGCCTGGGAAGCCGGTGCCTGCTTCCATGATGACGCCGGTGGCGGCGGAGTGGTGGTTGCGGCCGCTGAGGAGAGCGGCGCGGGTGGGTGAGCAGAGGGCGGTGGTGTGGAAGCGGTTGTAGCGGAGGCCGTTTTTGGCGAGCCGGTCCATGGTGGCGGTGGGGATGGGGCCGCCGAAGGTGGAGGAAGCGCCGAAGCCGACGTCGTCGGTGAGGATGAGGAGGACGTTAGGGGCGCCTTTGGGGGCGGCGACGGCCTTGGGGAAGTCCTTGGTGGAGTCCTTGGTGATGCGGCCGATTTTGCCGCCGAAGGCTGGTTCCGGGTGAGGGAGGACGGATTGGGCGGAGGCGGGGCCGATGAGGAGGGCCATGCCGACGAGCCAGAGGGACGGGTGTGGGTATTTCATGGAATGGACGTGCGGAGTGCAGGTGATGAGGTGGGCCATAGCATGGAAGCGGCGGAAATACAGTGGGAAGGCGATGCGAGGTGGTGGATGGCAAAATCCGGGGATACTCCGCCAGGATATGACAAGAAATGCGGAGTCTGTGGGTGGTATGGAGTGAGCATATGATCAATCTGACGCGACTCTGGACGGGGCAGGTGCAGCCTGCGGACCATTTGAGGTACGGGCACGGGCAGGGGGCTCCGGCGACGTCGGCGGGGCGGAAGCCGATTGTGGTGTGGAACATCACGCGGACGTGCAATCTGAGGTGTGTGCATTGTTATTCGGATTCGGACCGGATGGCGTACAGTGGGGAGCTGGGGTTGGAGGAGTGTCTCGGGGTGATTGACGATCTGGCGGATTACGGGATTCCCGGGCTGCTGCTGAGTGGTGGGGAGCCGATGGTGCATCCGCATTTCTGGAAGCTGGCGGAGCATGCGCGAGGGCGTGGATTGCGGCTGACCCTGTCGACGAACGGGACGCTGATTGATGCGGAGAAGGCGGCGCGGCTCAAGGAACTGGATTTTGCGTACATCGGGATTTCGCTGGATGGGATTGGGGCGGTGCATGACGAGTTCCGGCGGACGCCGGGGTCATTTGAGCGAGCGGTGGCGGCGTTCCGGCATTTGCGCGGGGAGGGGCAGAAGACGGGGTTGAGGTTCACGCTGACGAAGCACAATGCTTCTAACATTGAAGAGGTGCTGGATTTCATCGGGCGGGAGGAGATTCAGCGCGTGTGTTTCTATCATCTGGTACCGAGC
>CANHUG010000146.1 GCA_947462995.1 Verrucomicrobiales bacterium
GGGTGCTGAATGCGTACACGTCATTTGACCGGACGGTTTACTGGATCGACACGCTGCGGGAGGGATTGGATACGGCGCTGGGGGTGCTGGCTGATCTGACGACGGCGGCGCGGTTTCCGCATGCTGAGTTTGAGAAGGAGAAGGATGTGATCCGGCGGGAGATTGACATGGGGCGGGACGATCCGGGACGGACGGTGAGTCAGCTGATGTTCAGCACGGTTTACCGGGAGCATCCGTACCGTGAGCCGGTGATCGGGCGGCTGGAGTTGTTCAACACGGTGGAGCGTGATGCGGCGTTTGGTTACTGGCAGGAGCGGTACACGCCGGAGCGGATGTTTGTGGTGGTGGCGGGGGATACGGATATTGATACGGTGGAGCGGATGGTGGAGGAGCGGTTCGGGAAGGTGGAGTCGCGGCCGTCGGCGCATTTGTATCTGCCTGAGGAGCCGGTGCAGACGGCGGCGCGGGCGGCGCATACGGAGTTCAGCACGGAGATCACGCGGATGGAATTGGCTTGGCGGATTCCTGGGTTGCTGCATGCGGACACGCCGGCGCTGGAGGTGCTAGGGACGCTGATGGGGAGCGGTAGGACGTCGCGTTTGTGGCGGGAGGTGCGGGAGCGGAAGGCGCTGGTGCATTCGGTGGGAGCCGGGGCGTACACGCCGGTGCTGACCGGGATCTTTTATGCGAGTGCGGAGTGTGACCCTGACAAGCGTGAGGCGGCGGAAGCGGCGATGCTGGATCAGGTGCGGGCGATTCAGGACAGCGGGGTGACGGAGGCGGATGTGCGGCGGGCGCGGCGGATGTTCCTAGCCGATCAGTTGTCGGGGCTGACGACGACGCGCGGGCAGGCGAGCGATGTGGGGAGCAACTGGCACAGTGCGGGGAATGCGGATTTCACGAGTCATTATCTGGAAGCGGTGGACCGGGTGACGCCGGAGCAGGTGCAGCGGGTGGCGCGGGAGTGGCTGACGCCGCAGGGGCTGACGAGTGTTTCGATCAATCCGCCGGGGAGCCTGGCGAAGACGACGGTGGCGGTGAGCGGACTGCGTGCGGAGCCGGTGCGGCGGCATGTTTATCCTAACGGGTTAACTCTGCTGGTGCGGGAGGACCGGAGACTGCCGGTGGTGTCGCTGCATGCGACCCTGCGGGGTGGGTTGCTGGCGGAGACTGTGGAGTCGAGCGGGATCGGGCGGCTGATGGCGCGGACGTTTGTGAAGGGGACGGCGAGTCGTGGGTCGGAGGAGATTGCGGATCTGATCGAGAGTGGCGGCGGGAGCATTGGGGCGGACAGTGGCGGGAGCAGTTTTTCGGTATCGGCGCAGGTATTGCGGCCGGATTTCGAGCAGGGGTTGGCGTTGTGGGCGGAGGTGCTTCTGCAGCCGTCGTTTCCGGAGGATGAGGTGAAGCGTGAGGCGTCGCGGCAGGCGGCGGCGCTGAAGCAGCAGGAGGACCATCCGTCGTTCCTAGCGTTTCAGGCGCTGCGGCGTGCGGTGTACGGGACGCATCCGTTTTCGCTGAACCGGGAGGGGACGCCGGAGTCGCTAGGGAGGATCGGGCGGGAAGAGATTCTGGGTCTGCACCGGGAGCAGGTGGTGACGGGCAATGCGATCGTGGCGGTGGTGGGTGATGTGGGTTTTGAGGAAGCGCGGGAGGTGGTGGCGCGGGCGCTGGCGGGAATGCCTGAGGGGCCGCGGCGGGACGGGGCAACGCTGCCGGAGCCGCCGGTGCATGCGGGGCAGACGATTGCGGTGACGAAGGACAAGCGTCAGGCGTTTCTGGTGGCGGGGTATCCGACGGTTGGGATCACGCATGAGGACCGGACGGCGCTGGATCTGATTGATGAGGCGTGCAGCGACATGGCGAGCCGGTTTTTTGAGCGGATCCGGGAGCAGCATGGACTGGCGTACAGTGTGGGGACGACGCAGATCATCGGGATGGCTCCGGGGGTGTTTGCGTTTTATCTGAGCACGGCACCGGAGAAGCTGGAGTTTGCGCGGGACGAACTGCTGAAGGAGATCGGGCTGCTGGCGCGGGAGGGATTGCTGGCGGATGAACTGGATCGTGCGCGGAAGACGTGGATCGGGAAGCAGGCGATGCAGACGCAGAGCAGTGCGGGGCTGGCGCAGCAGTGTGCGCTGGATGAGCTGTATGGGTTAGGGTTTGACCACTTTGAAGCGGTGCTGGAGCGGGTGCGGAGCATCACGGTGGAGGAAGTGGCGGCGGTGTGCCGGCGGTATTTCACGGCGGAACCGGTGCTGGTGGCGGTGGGGCCGGAGGGGGAGGGAAGTGAGAAGTGAGAAGTCGGAGTGGGGACGGGGGCGTGTGGGTTGATCTGTTGGCGCTGGGCTGGCCGTTGAGGGGCGACGTTTTCGCTGGGTCCTACCGGATGACGTTCACTCCATAGAGTCCGAAGAGCGGGGCGGCGGCGAGGAGGTGTTTGTCGTTGGAGTAGATTTCCGTGAAGCCATTTTCTGCGGCGGTGGCGAGATGGAGGGCATCGGCGGCTCGGAGCCATGTGGTGGCGGGAGCGGTGGCGAAGAAGAATTCGATGCGGTCGAGGATGGAGTCGGTGAGGGGGAGGATGACGACGGTGGTTGAGGAGATGTCGGATCTGAGTTGGGCCATCAGCCGCTGGAAGTCGGCGGCGGTTGCGACGCCTTCCCGGACCTTACGAAAAGCCGCCGAGGCGAACTCGGCCCGTGCGTGCTGGGCTGTGTGGATTTCCAGCACGGTGGCGGCGTGAGCCCGGACATGGGTGCTGCCTGCTTCGGCAATCTGGAGTTTCAGCAGGTAGTTGGAGTCGTAGTAGGCCGGGCTCATCGGGCGTCGCGTTCCTCAGAGATGATCTGGGTGGAGTCTGTGCCTCCGCTGAAGGCACCTGTGGCAATCATGGCCTCGTATTCCGGCAAGAGCTTGCGGTTGGCCCATTTTGACTGGCCACTTGTGGTAGGGGACGATTGTTCCTCTGCAGCGATTGCGGTCTCGATGAGGTGGATGGTTTCCTGGGTTACGGACCGTCTGTGGGCGGCGGCAAACTGCCTCAGTTTGGCATGGAGGGCTTCGGGGAATGATTTGATGACCAGTGTTGCCATGGTAGCGAAACGGTGACTCAGGGCTTCCGTTTTGCAACTTTTGAGTTGGAGTGGGATTCTCCGATATTCTCGGCAGGTGCCGCCGCCATTTGCCTGCGTGAGGGAGGATAAGGAGACAGGGCTCTTAGGGGCGGTGCGGGAGGTGGCGCGGTGAGGCGGGGGTGGCGGCGGTGTGTGCAAGAAGACAGGCCTCTTCGAGGATTTCTGTGCAAGAAGACAGGCCTCTCCGAGGATTTCCGGCTGCCGCGCGGCAGCGGTTCGAGCGGTGAGCTTGGCAGAGCGGATTGCGGGAGAGGGGGAATTGGAAAGTGAGAAGTGGGAATTCGGAATGGGGACGGGGGGCTTGTGGGGAGAGGGGTGTACAATGAGACAGGCCTCTTCGAGGCCAGGGTTTGACCACTTTGAAGCGGTGCTGGAGAGTGTGCGGAGCATCACGGTGGAGGAAGTGGCGGCGGTGTGCCGACGGTATTTCACGGCGGATCCGGTGTTGGTGGCGGTGGGGCCGGAGGGGGGGGAAGTGAGAAGTGAGAAGTCGGAGTGGTGAAGGTGGGCGTGTGGGGAGAGGGGCTAACTCGCTAGCGCTCGTTGACGCTGAGAAGGATTCTTCCGGCAAGCCTCCGGCGTGGGGGCGGCGAAGGCGGGTTCGGAGAAGGGGGGAGGAGAGGGCAGGGCGCTTTGGGAGGGGGCGATCAGGCCGGGACGGCGTGACTGCGGGGGTGGATTCCTGAGGTGGGGCAGTGAGGCGGGTCTGGCCGTGGTGTGTGCAAGAAGACAGGCCTCTTCGAGGCCTTACAAGAAGACAGGCCTCTTCGAGGCCTTAGGGGTCACAGGCACGATGCGTGTGTCACTTTGGTGGATTCAGGTCTGGGGTTGCAAATGGCGGGGTGGCGGGCTCATTTCTGGAGGGAACGAGTGGCGTGGTGGAAGTGGCGGGGAACCGCCGGGCATCTGGCGTCGTTGTTTCTGGTGGTGTAGCGCGATGGTGTGCTGCGCTGCCGAATTTGAGAAACTGAACCAGCTGGGACCGACATTATGTGGACATCGATCAAATCCTACACGGACATTCGTTTTGAGAAGACAGAGGACGGGGTGGCGAAGATCACGATCAACCGGCCGGAGGTGCGGAATGCGTTCCGGCCGCTGACGGTGAAGGAGTTGCTGGATGCGTTTGATCTGGCGCATGAGGATCCGGAGATCGGGGTGATTGTGCTGACTGGGGAGGGTGAGAAGGCGTTCTGTTCGGGAGGGGACCAGAAGGTGCGAGGGCATGCGGGGTATGTGGGGAGTGACGGGGTGCCGCGGCTGAATGTGCTGGATTTGCAGAAGAAGATCCGGGGGTTGCCGAAGCCGGTGATCGCGATGGTGGCTGGGTATGCGATCGGGGGCGGACATGTGCTGCATGTGGTCTGCGATCTGACGATTGCGGCGGACAATGCGCGGTTCGGGCAGACTGGGCCGAAGGTGGGGTCGTTTGATGGCGGGCTGGGGTCGTCGTATCTGGCGAGGATAGTGGGGCAGAAGAAGGCGCGGGAGATTTGGTTTTTGTGCCGGCAGTATGATGCGCAGCAGGCGCTGGAGATGGGGTTGGTGAATGCGGTGGTGCCGCTGGCGGAGCTAGAGGCGGAGACGCTGAAGTGGGCGCGGGAGATTCTGCAGCACAGCCCGCTGGCGTTGCGGTGTCTGAAGTCGGCGCTGAACGCGGACTGCGACGGGCAGATGGGGCTCTTGGATCTGGCTGGGAACGCGACCTTGCTGTATTACATGAGCGAGGAGGCGAAGGAGGGGAAGAATGCGTTTGTGGAGAAGCGGAAGCCTGACTTCGGGAAGTTTCCGCGGGTGCCGTGAGGGCTGGGCCGGGCGGGCCTCGCGGCGGTCAGTAGTCCATTTCGCGGAACGTCTGGCGTGTGAGTTCCTCGCGGGCGAGCATTTTGTCGGCGTTGGCGCGGAGGCGACGGCAGAGGAGACGGCCGAGCCATTTGAGGACGAGGAAGGCGGCGTGGGGGTCGGTCTGGACGATGTTAGTGAACTGGTCGTCGTCGATGGTCCAGATGTCGGCGCGTTCGATGATTTCGACATCGGCGCTGGCCTTCTGTGGGTCGATCATGTTCATTTCGCCGACGGTTTCGCCGGGGAGGATGGTGGCGAGTTCGAGGTAGGAGCCGTGGGCGTGGCAGGAGACCTTGGCTTTGCCGGAGAGGAGGACGGAGAGAGTCTGATGGGGTTCGCCCTGAGTGGCGAGGCGAGTGCCGACGGGAACGGCGGCGAAGCGGCCGGCGCGGGCGAGTTTGGCGCGGAGGGAGTCGTCGAGTTCCGACAGGAGGCCGAGCGGCGGCAGCATGTCGGGAGTGTTGTCGGGATCCATGGCGGTAGCGGGATGAGAATTCCTCTGACGATCCGCCACGGAGCCGGGAGCGGCAAGACCGGAGTGTCCGAATTGGGGCTGGGGGAGAGTCAGCGGAGGCCGGAGGCGAGGCGGACGCGGTCCATGGTGGATTGGGCGATGGAGCGGGCGCGGTCGGCGCTTTTGCGGAGGACCTCGTGGACGTAGTCGAGATTGTTTTCGAGGTTGGAGCGGCGTTGGCGCATGGGTTCGAAGTGGAGCCAGATGGCTTCGAAGAGCCGTTTTTTGAAGTCGCCGTAGCCGGTGCCGCCGCGGCGGAAGTCGGCTTTGAGGGCATCGACGTCGGCTTCCGGGGCGACGAGTTTGTAGAGATCGACGATGAGACTGGCGTCGGGGTCTTTGGGATCTTCGACTGGGGTGGAGTCGGTTTTGATGCCCATGACTTTTTTGCGAAGGGCTTTTTCGGGTTCGAAGATGGTGATGGTGTTGTCGTAGCTTTTGCTCATTTTTTCGCCATCGAGGCCGGGGACCTTGGCGACTTCTTCTTTGATGCGGGATTTGGGGAGGCGGAGGGTTTCGCCGAAGGTGTGGTTGAATTTGGTGGCGATGTCGCGGGTGACTTCGACGTGTTGTTTCTGGTCCTGGCCGACGGGGACGAGGTCACTGTCGTAGATGAGGATGTCTGCGGCCATGAGGACTGGGTAGGCGAACAGGCCGTGATTGGGGGTGAGGCCGCGAGCGGTTTTGTCTTTGTAGCTGTGGCAGTTTTCGAGCATGGGCATGGGTGTCAGCGTGCTGAGGATCCATGCGAGTTCGCAGACTTCGGGGACATCGCTCTGGCGGAAGAACGTGGCTTTAGCTGGGTCGAGGCCGCAGGCGAGGAAGTCGAGGGCGAGGTCGAGGACGTGGGTGCGGAGGGCTTTGGGGTCCTGGAGACTGGTGAGCGAGTGGTAGTCTGCGATGAAGTAGAAGGCGTCGCCTTCGTCCTGGAGGGAGATGGCGGGTTGCATCATGCCGAAGTAGTTGCCGAGGTGCAGACGGCCGGAGGGCTGGATGCCTGAGAGGATGCGCATAAGGCGGGCACAGTGGCGGCGGGGTGAGGAGTGTCAATGGGTGTGGCGGGGGCTGGGGGAGGGGTGAAAAGGAGGTGTAATTTCCGTTTTCGCGTGGGCTGGCTGTGGGGTAGGAGCGGGGCCAGACAACCGATATGGCGCTACTTGACATTCAGCAGATCAGCCGGACGCACCGCACGGCGGCGGGGGAGATTACGGTGTTGGATGATGTGAGTTTCGGGGTGGGTCGGGGTGAGATTTGTGCGGTGACGGGGCCGTCGGGGAGCGGGAAGTCGACGTTGCTGGGGTTGTGTGCTGGGTTGGATCTGCCGACGGGCGGGCGGGTGGTGCTGGATGGGAGTGATCTGACGGCGCTTGGTGAGGATGCGCGGGCGAAGCTGAGGAATGAGAAGGTGGGGTTTGTGTTTCAGAATTTTCAGCTGCTGCCGACGCTGACGGCGATGGAGAACGTGCTGGTGCCGCTGGAGCTGCAGGGGCGGAAGGCGGACCGGGAGCTGGCGCGGGTGCTGCTTGAGAAGGTTGGGTTAGGGCATCGGATGGATCATTTTCCGGTGCAGATGAGTGGCGGGGAGCAGCAGCGGACGGCGCTGGCGCGGGCGTTCATTCACCGGCCGGCGATATTGTTTGCGGACGAGCCGACGGGGAATCTGGATGCGGAGTCGAAGGAGACGGTGGAGGACATGCTTTTTGCGCTGAACCGTGAGTCGGGGACGACCTTGGTGATTGTGACGCATGATCCGGTGCTGGCGGAGCGGACGGGGCGGGTGATTGCGCTGCGCGGGGGGCGGTTGTACAGCGACACGAGGCGAGCGGAGGCGGGGCCGCCGCCGCTGGAGCCGGAGCCATTTCCATCCTGAAGAGAGCTAAACCCTGACAATATTTTATGGAATCGCGACGCATTGGACAACTGCTGCTGACTGGCGTGCCTGGGCCTGAGCTTGATGCCGACACGGCGCGGCGATTCAAGGCGCTGCAGCCTGGGGGTTTCATCCTGTTCGGGCGGAACATTCAGTCGCCGGAGCAATTGAGGAAGCTGATTGATGATCTGCGGGACATTTCGGATACGGAGCCGTTCATAACGATTGACCAAGAGGGCGGGCGGGTGTCGCGGCTGCGGTTGATTGGTCAGGAGCCGCCGAATGCGCAGGCGCTGCGGGACAAGGGTGATGCGGAGCTGATCCGGCGGCACGGGCAGTTGACGGGGCAGCTGCTGAGGTTGTTCGGGTTCAATCTGGATCTGTGTCCGGTGCTGGATATTTCGTATGACGATCAGGCGGACAATTCGCTGAAGGGGCGGTGTTACGGGCGGAATCCGCAGGAGGTGATTACGAATGCGGGGGTGTTCAATCGTGCGATGAGGAAGGAAGGCGTGCTGTCGTGCGGGAAGCATTTTCCGACGTATGGGAGTGCGGACGTGGATCCGCACGAGCATCTGCCGGTGATCCGGCGGACGCGGGAGGAGTTGCTAGGGGAGGAAGTGATGCCGTTTTCGGCGCTGCTGGGCGAGCTGGATGCGATGATGATCGGGCACGCGTGGTTTCCGGATTTTGATGCGGAGCGGGAGCGGTGGCCGAGCAGTCTGTCGCGGAACATCATTCAGGGGTTTCTGCGGGATCAGCTGGGGTTTGATGACGGGCTGGTGATGACGGACGATCTGGATATGGGGGCGATTCTGAATGAGGTGACGTTCGAGCAGGCGATTCAGGAAGCGGTGCGTGCGGGGAATGATCTGGTGATGATCTGTCACCGGATTGAGATGGTGGAGCAGGCGCATGTGCATCTGCAGGGGCTGGAGCATACGGTGCTGGACGATGCGTTGCGGCGGATTGAGCGTGCGAAGAAGCGGATGGCGGAGCCTGATCCATGGAGCCGGAGCCGGTTTGACAAGCTGAACGAGGACGTGTGGAAGCTGCGGGTGGATACGCTAGGGGAGGAGAAGGCGTCGGTGCTGTCGGTGGAAGACGGCAAGCGTTCGCCGGTGGAGCTTTACTGAGAGAATCCTATGA
>CANHUG010000147.1 GCA_947462995.1 Verrucomicrobiales bacterium
CATCCGCCGCCGTCAACTGCCCCGCCCCCACCATCGCCGTGATCTGCTCCACCGAAAACTCCCCAAGACTCTCGCCATGGCGTGATACATGATAGTTCATCGTTTTCTTCAGTCAGCAGTTGTTCGCCCAAACGCAGAATCTCCACGCGGCCCTCGCATCTAGGCATTAAGCCCCTCACCGTCAACCTCCTTCACCACACGCATCCACCACCATTCTCAAAATCTCATATTCCAGATCCTCCCCCCGCCCCCTCTCCCCACAAGCCCTTCTCACTTTCCTCCCCCCTTCCCTCTCCCCACAAGCCTTTCTCACTTCTCACTTCTCACTTTCCTCCCCCCTCCCGCCCGCCATACTGCCTGCGGCTTTCACCTTCCCAATACCCATGCGCGCCGCTTTCCAAATCCCCATCGGCCTCGCCGCCGCCGCCGCCGCCTCATTCATCCCGCTCTCCTCCGCACGCGACGACCTCAACGTCACCCGCACCCGCGCCGCAAAACTCGCCGCCATCCCGGACTCCCAACTCCCCGCCATCGACCCCGCCACCGGCAAACCCCTCGCTCCCGCCAAGTCCGCACCCTCCCGCATCCCCCAAGGCGCTTCCCCAGCCGAAGCCTCCGCCACCATCGAACTCCTCTCCTCCCTCGACGGCAAACTCCTCTCCACACGCGAAATCATCGACGCCCTCGAACGCGTCATGAACCTCCCAGCCTCCCACATGGACGAAGCCCTCGCCGTCCTCAAAGACATCAAGGCCCCCGCCCTCAGCGGCTTCCTCTTCTCCGCCCTCTTCTCACGCTGGGGCGAACTCGACCCCGACGGCGCCCGCGCCAAACTCGCCGACGTCGGCTCCAATCCCTTCGCCCGCTTCGCAGGCACCGCCTCCCTCGCCTCAGGCTGGCTCGAAAAAGACCCCGACGCCTTCATCTCTTTCCTAACCGACAAATCCGGCAAGCCAGACCCCAAACTCGACGAAATGCGCAAGCTCATGGCCGGCTCGCTCTTCAGCGGCATGAATGTCCTCGACCCAGCCACCGCCGACCGTCTCATCGCCGCCTCCCCGCCCGACCAACGCGCCAACCTCATCCTCCAGGTCGCTCAGAATAACCCAGACATCGACCTCTCCGCCGCCGGCGAACGCGCCCTCGCCGAATCCCGCAACGCCGACGATCGCGCCGGGGTCCACAGCCGCATCGCCCGCATCATGGCCGAACGCGGCGACCCAGCCAACGCCATCTCCTACGCCTCCTCCCTATCCGAATCCAAGGAACGCAAGGCCAGCTACGACTCCGCCCTCAATCTCTGGATGAACGAAGACAAGGACGCCGCCACCTCATGGATCAAATCCCAACCCGTCGACATCCAGAAAGAAGCAGTCGGCGGGCTCCGCGGCAAGGTCAACGGCATGACCTCCACCGAACTATCCTCCTTCGCCAATAACGTCGATCCCTCCGTCCAGCCCCAGCTCTGGTCCATGGCCGTCCGCGGCGCAGCCGATCGCGACCCCGCCGACGCTGTCAACTTCCTCCCTAACGTCAAGCCCGAAGACCGCCCTCAATCCTACCAGACCGTCGCGGAATCATGGACCAAAAAAGACCCGGAAGCCGCCTCCGGCTGGGTCGACCAACTCCCCCAGGGCAACGAAAAAGACAAAGCCATCGTCGGCCTCACTTCCTCCGTCGGCTCCAAGGAACCAGACAGCGCCGCCATGTGGGCCTCCACCATCAGCGACCCGGAAGTCCGCGCCGTCACCACCGAAAAATACGCCACCGATTGGCTCAAACGCGACCCCGCCGCCGCCGCCCAGTGGATCCAGCAAGCCCCCGCCCTCGCCCCGGAACAAAAGCTCCGTCTCCTCCAGCCAGCCGGTAACTGACCACTCCCACACCCCTTCCCATGAAACGCTGGAGCCCTCTCCTCTTCTCTTTCCTCATCGGCTCAGCCGCCGCCGCCGCATGGTACTACCACCAGCACCGCGAAATCCGCGCCCTCACGTCCACCAAAACCGCCGTCGCCTCACCCCAATCCTCCCGCGCCCTCCCACCCGGCGGCCGCAATCCCAAATCCTCCGCCAAATCCCCCGCCGACGCCGCCCTCGACGCCGCCACCCCGCCCACCCGCAACGGGATCCGCTCGCTCTTCGCACGCTCCAAGGCCATCATGGAACTCCCGCGCGATAAAGTCGAAGCGCTCCTCGACGACCTCGGCAAATCCGGCCGCATCCGCTCGCCTCTCGACGCCACCACCCTCATGGCCGCTTACGCCAGACTAGCGGAATTCGACCCCGCCGCCGCCATGGAACGCGCCGCCTCCAACAAACGCGAGGTCCGCGACATCGCCTCCTTCGCCGTCATGTCCGAATGGCTCTCCAAAGACCGCCCCGCCGCCGTCTCATGGTTCCAGAACCTCCCCGACACCGACGACAAGGCCAAGTTCCTCACCATGCTCAACTTCGCAGGCGCCTCGGACCCAACCCTCTCCGCAGAACTCACCGGTGCCATCGCCGACCCCGAAAAACGCGCCGCCGCCGTCCGCGACTCCATCCGCTCCATGGCATGGTCCAACCCCGAGGGAGCCATGGCACGTCTCAAGGAAATCGAAGACCCCGACGACCGCGCCGAAGCCGAACGCGATGTCCTCCGCGGGCTCGCCATGCGCGAACCCGAACGCGCCGTCTCCCTCGCCTTCAATAAACCCGATGGCGATCCCTCACGCTCCAGCGCCGTCGACTTCGTCCGCCAATGGTCCGATCAGGACGGGCCCGCCGCCCTCAAATGGATCGGCGCCCAACCCCCAGAAATCCAAGCCGAAATCCTCTCCTCCGATAAAGGCCTCAAACGCGGCTTCTCCGGCGCTTCCTCCGACGACGTCAAATCCGCCGCCCTCAAGGTCACCGACCCAGCCCAACGCGACCAACTCCACGCCGCATGGATCAATGGCCAGGCCTCCAGCAACCCGGAAGCTGGCTTCTCCCATCTCTCTAACATCAAAGACCGCGACCTCCAGGCCCAGTCCGCCGCAGGCATCGCCTCCGAAGCCGCTCGCGCCAACAACCCCGCTGCCATGAATCTCTGGCTCGACTCCAACCCACCAGCCCCCGTCCGCAGCGCCGCCATCGCACGCTACGCAGAAACCGTCGGCCGCAACGACCCCGTCGCCGCCGCAGAATGGACTCAACGCATCCCAGACCCCAAACTCCGCGCCGCCACCGCCGCCAAAATCGCCAAACCTCAGTAACTCCTGACCATCTTTCCCCCTAACTTCCGCACGCCATGCCTTTCCCTATCCGCAGCCCTCGCACCCGCACCGGCGGCATCGTCCTCCTCGCCCGCATCATCGACAAAATCAGGCTCGACGCCGCCAACCAACTCCCCATCGGCTACCACGTCGGCTTCGTCCCTGGCAACCGCACGTTCGACGACCGTCTCTGCCGCTTCCTCAATCTCGACTGGGACGCTTTCAAATCCAAGGTCCTCACCGGCGGCTCGGACGACGAAATCCTCGCATGGGCCTTCGCCCACGGCCGTCAGCCCGACGCAGAACAAATCGAGGTCTGGAACACGTTTATGGAAAAACGCGGCTGGCGCGACTCCGCCTCCCCAGGCTTCGCCAAAAACAAAGCTGACTCAGACTTCGCCGATCGCGACGACATCCAGACTTACTTCGACCTCATGGACGCCGAAGAAGGCCACGCACCATGAGCTCCGCACGCGCCGACATCCTCTCACGCATCCGCAAGGCCCTCGCCAACCCGGCCCCGCGTCCCGGCCACCCGCCTCCCTCCTCACCCCAACGCGCCGCCACCGCCGCCGCTCGGCTCGCCCTCCCTCCAGTCGGCCCATCCCCAGACGACTGGCTCAGCCTCTTCTCCAAAAACTCGGAAGAACTCCGCACCGAAACCCGCGTCCTCGATGACCTCGACGCCGCCTCCCGCTTCTTCGCCAATCTCGTCCGCTCCGAAAACTGGCAGCACCTCGCCTCCCACCGCGGCACCCTCACCGACGCCCTCCTCGCCTCCTGCCCCGTCCCGGTCACCCTCACCGAATCCTCCGCCGGTGCCTCCCTCGAACCCTGCGACGCCGCCCTCTCCGAGTGCGACGCCCTCGTCGCCCAGACCGGCTCGCTCGTCCTAACATCCCGCAGCGCCGGCGGCCGCGCCCTCTCCGTTCTCCCCCCGCACCACATCGTCATCGCAAAACGTCAGCAACTCGTCCCCGACCTCCCCGCCGCCTTCGACCTCCTCCAGTCCCGCTACGGCCAATCATGGCCCAGCATGACCTCCTTCATCACAGGCCCCAGCCGCACCGGCGACATCGAACGCATCCTCGTCCTCGGCGCCCACGGCCCCAAACGCCTCACCATCCTCATCTGCTAACCCACCCCCTCCGACCACGCCCTCTCCGAACAAGCAGCCGCAGGCTCTGGACTGCTGTGAGCCATCACAGCTCTCCCTGCGCACGGAGTGCGCCTGCCAGCCCCTCCGAACCAGCCCGGGATCGCGAGGCTCCGCACTCGCGCCACCCAACAAGCAATCGTCCCCTCCGAACCAGCAGCCGAAGGCTCTGGACTGCTGTGAGCCATCACAGCTCTCCCTCGCGCACGGAGTGCGCCTACCCGCCCCCATCCGACCAACCCCTCTCCCAACAAGCCATTCTCACTTCTCACTTCTAACTTCTAACTTCTCACCCCCCTCACACCCGATACACCCCACGATAAACCCGCGTCAGCTCCTTCGGATCAATCCCGCCCCCCACCAACTCCCGCTTCACCGGATCCCAGCCCACCGTCTTACCCGTCCGGTTCGCCATTGCCATCAGATGGCACCCGATCGCCGTACAGCCGCCCGCAATCTCACTCGCCACCGGAGCCTTCCGCGACCTCACACTGGCAATGAAATCCGCCAGATGATTCGTGCTCTTCGCCAGCCGGATCTTCGCATCGCCTAGCAAGTCCTTCTCCGCTCGCATGTACTGGCTCTCCACGCTCACCCGATCCTCATCGCCCGACTTCTTCGCCACCGCCTTTCCACCCAGCACCAGCTCGAACCGACCCCGGTCCACCTTCACCACGCCGTCACTCCCCACAAACTCCACGCCGTAACCCGACACCTGCCGCACCACCACGCCGTTCGCATAACTCAGCTCGGTCCCGCGAATCCCTCCAGGCTGCCCCTTCGCAAACGCCTCCAGCGCCCCCGGCGCAGGCCTCGCCTCCACCGGACCACTCCCGTCCATCCCCAAACCCCACTGCGCAATGTCCAGATGGTGCGCCCCGAAATCCGTCATCCCGCCGCCACCGTACTCCGCATACTCCCGCCACGCCGGATAATGCCCGTGCACCCCGCGAGGCGACAGCACCGAACTGTACTTCGCCACCGGCGCAGGCCCCAGCCACAGATCCCAGTCCAACCCGGGCTCCATCGCCTCCTCCGCAAGATCGTTAGGCTTCGCAGGCCCGCTGAAATTCACATCCACCCGCGAAATCTTCCCCAGCACCCCATTCAGCGCCAGCTCGCAAGCCACCCGGAACTCCCCCATCGACCGCTGCATCGATCCCGTCTGCACCACCCGACCCGTCGCCTTCGCTGTCTCCATCACCACCACCGCCTCATGAATGTTATGCGTCAGCGGCTTCTCGCAATACACATCCTTCCCAGCCTTCAGCGCCGCCACCGTGATCACCGCATGCCAGTGATCCGGCGTCGCAATGCACACCGCATCAATATCCTTCCGCTCCAGCAGCTCCGCAAACCCCGCATACGCCTCGCACCCCTTCCAGCCCTCCGGCCGATTCTGCCCGTAATGCTGCTCCACCTGCGCCTGCGCCGCCTTCCGCCGCGTCGTGTCCACGTCACACACCGCCACCACCGTCACCCCAGGATCCCCCAGAAAGCCCCCCAGCAACCCACGCCCCTGAATCCCCATCCCGATAAATCCCATCACCACCCGCTCCGACGGCGCCACCTCTGCACTCCTCAACCTCCCCGGCAGCAGAAATGGCAAAGCACTCGCACTCAACAGTCGGCGACGGGTCGTATTCATATAAATCGTAGGTCTCGCCGCCACCCTCATGGCAACAGCACTCCTCCCCTACGCCACCACCCGGCCCCGCCTTACGGCTGATCCCCAATTCAAGGCCATCCGCGACCCCGTACACCGCAAAATATGACTAGTCACGCCCGCCCCCGGTCGTCATGATTCCCACATCATGAATGCCTTGCGGTCTCTGACCTCCCTGCAGCGCCGTCTCCTCTCCGCGCTGCTCGCCGCCCTCTCGCTCGTCTCCGCTCACGCCTCCATCTCCCCTTCCCTCACCAGTCTCCAGTACGACAACTTCACCGGCGACATCATCGCCTCCGACGCCGCCAACGCCAACCCAGGCTTCGACCGCGACGCCCTCCACGCACGCACGGTCTGGAACTTCTCCAAATCCGCAGGCCAGGCCGAATCCGCCGTCTGCGAATGGCGCTTCATCCTCCTCGAAGAAGCCACCGGCGCCGCCCAACTCATCCGCACCGCCTCCGGTGGCTCCGGCACCGTCTTCACCGTCGCCCGCACCGTCGGCTTCAATCTCGCCATCAACGCCCAGAACCGCTCGGAAACCATCTCCGCAGACCTCGTCCCCCTCGCTCGTCTCCTCCCCGGCACGCGCTACCGGCTCCGCTGCCAGTTCTGGCGCGACTCCGGCGCAGGCATGACGCTCCAATCAGTCCACGATGAAGAATGGCGCCGCATCTGGCACTTCCCGGAACTCACCCCCGCCACCGCCGACGACTTCACCCTCGCCGTCGTCTCCTCCGCTACCCTCCAGAAGAATAACATCATTCGCTCCCAGCCCGGCCAGAACGCCTTCAAACTCGACGTCTCCTTCACCGTCCGCCGCTACGACAACTGGCTCGCCACCACCCCGCAGTCCACCACCACCTTCATCCCCGTCGTCCTCTCCCTCACTAACGTCCTCACAAACACCGACCTCACCCTCTCCGGCAACGCCACCAATCAGCCGATCACCATCCCCCAATTCGCCCAGTCCGGCACGCTCCGCGTCCCCGCAGAATCCACCCTCAACGTCACCCTCGACATCCTCCCGTCCGACTGGACCACCCTCAACCCCATCCCCCTCCACGCCTGCCGCATCAGTGTCCGCCACAGCGACGACCAATCCCTCGAACTCCACAACCACCTCGCCTTCTCCAGATTCCTCGCAGGCCTCACCGGGAACATCCGCTTCGGCCCGCTCCTCACCACGTTCTCAGCAATCCAGAACGACTTCGCCAACGCCGCCGTCGCCCCCACCGAAGCCGGCTTCCGCGCCCGCGGACCCGTCACACTCGCCGCCGCCGGAGGCACCATCCCCGGAACCCCGCACAAGTTCACCATGAACCTGCAGGAACTCCACATGGCCTTCAACGGAGACCTCCACCTCACCCAGCCCGGCGCTCTCATCGGCGTCACCGCCCCCGACTTCCCGGACCGCCAGTCCATCAACAACACCACCCTTCAACGCGGCCCCATCACCCTCACCACCAACGGAGCGCAAGCCTACGGCTACACGCTCTTCCTCCCCCGCGGCATGGGCTTCACCTACGAGTCCATCCCGCGCCGCCGCAGGCTCACCTCCAAAATCACCTTCGCCGGCGCCGTTCCCCTGACCTCCTCCCTCATCCCCGTCACCGACCCCACCGTCGGCAACGCCGGAAACCGCATCCGCATCTGTCTCGAACGGATCCCCCAGATCTTCACCGCCAATTCCCTCACGTTCAACCTCGGCTCCGGTCGCTTCACCTTCATCCCCGTCGACATCACCTACGTCCGCGAAAAACAAACCAACATCCTCGAGCGTCTCAGCGACATCGGCGAAGGCAGCGCCGCCAACCCCGCCGCCATCCGCCACCACTCCAACGAAGAAGTCCACCGCTTCATCGACCTCCCAGCCCTAGCCACCGCCGCCTTCGTCGAATCCGCTCCCGACGGCGGTGCCTCCATCCGCTCACTCTCCCTCCGCCCCACGCCCGAAGGCAGCTTCTTCACCCACTTTCCCAGCCGCGTCGCCATCCAGTGGAACAGTCTCGCCCTCCCCTCCCCGGGCCAGTTCGTCATCGCCAGCGATAAAGTCTCCACCGCCAGCTCCATCGAAGGCATCTCCCCGCTCGTCATCCGCTACGGCCGCGATTGCTTCGAAACCGCCGCCTGCGACCCTCCCATCCCCGCCGCCGGCCCGGGTTCAATCAACTGTACCCCATTCTCCAACAAGCTCGCCTTCACCGAAAACGGCGGGCTCCAGGCCGGCGTCACCTTCGGCTCTCACACCCTCCGCTGGGGCAATGTCAACGGGGCCCTCTTCGCCCAGAACACCGGTCCCTTCACCTCGGGCTCGTTCTACATGCCCGGCAATCACCTCCCATGGCGCTCGCCAACCGGCACCCCCGACGCCGCCACCGCAGCCATCGCCCAGAAAAACCGCGCCGCCACGCTCCACTTCGCCGGCTTCAACACCGCCACC